>JALZOO010000595.1 GCA_030913905.1 Acidobacteriota bacterium | reverse complement strand
CGTCCGCACCGCTCGATATCGAAATAAACGTCTCCCGAGTCACAAAGCGGTCCGGCCACTTTGTAACTGCTGTCGTGGGGCTCGCCCGCGCGAGTAGCCGATATTGTGTGGTAGTACCACTTGTAATTATTCATCGACAGCATGATGTTGTAGCCCGCATCCGTGAGCAGCCAGACGTCGCCCGTCTCAGGCCGTTGCTTCATGTTGAGTACGGTCGTTAGCACAAGGCCCGCATCCGCAATTACACTGCGTCCTGGCTCCAGAAGAATTGTGGTTTCATCCAGAAGATGTTCGGCCTGCACGTCTCGAGCCGACTCTCGCGCTACCCGCAAAGCTTCCGACAGAACAACCGACGGTTCCAGGTCAGCTCCCAGCATGTCTCGCTCGTGTTCGGGAAGTTGATCCGCCTGTGAAGGATCGCGAAGGTAATTGACGGGAATGCCGCCGCCGAGATTGATATGCTCAAGCGTGTGCCCGGTTTCGCGATGTATGTTCAGCAGATGTTCCCACATACTGCGAAACGCTTCGGCAAACGGTTCGACGTCCGGCGTCTGCGATCCAACGTGAATATGAATTCCGCAAACGTGTATCAGATCCGGATGTTGTAAACCTCGCCGAAACGCTTCCAACACTTCCGATGACGAGATGCCAAACTTCGAGGTCAACAACGCGGTTTGTAAACCCAGATGCGAGCGGGTTCCGATCTCGGGAACCAGCCGCAAGGTTATCCGCGCAGGTTTGACCTGCTCACCATTGGCCGCCGCGGCTCGCCTAACTGCTTCCTCGACAAGTCCAATCTCATAGATCGAATCGACGTTGATTGCATAAATGCCCGCCGCGACTGCGTCGTCGAGTTCACTGGCGCTCTTGCTCGTGCCGTTGAAGATGATTTGGTCTGGACGAAAACCAACGCGCAGCGCCTTGAATAGCTCGCCGCCACTGTTGACTTCAATATCAATGCCTGACTTAAGCACTGTCTTGAGCACGGACATGTTTGAGTTTGCTTTGGACGCGTAGAAGAAACGTATTGGGTGCTGCACTGACTGCGCAGCACTCTTCAGGCGTTCGATGTTTGAGCGTATACGCGGTGCGGAAAAAACGAACAGGGGGGAATCGTATTGCCGGATCAATTCCAGCGCGTTTGCCCCATTGATACTAAGGTGTTGGTTGCGAACCTCAAGATAATCCTGGATCGCCCAGGCTGGAGTCGCGTTTGCTACGGTCGTCGACATTCTGAAGCCTTCTGATGAAACGGAGGTTACTGGATACAAATTCGAGCGAAGATAGAACGGGGAGGCAGTTCGGTCAAGGTTTAGTTTAGCTTCTTCAGCACCTCGCGAATTTGCTTGAGATGACGCAGCTCGTGGTAGCCGACAAACGAAACTGTGGCGACGCCGTTGATTTTGCCCAGGAACGGATGGTTAAAAACTACTTGTTTTAAGCGACGCTCATCGTGCGCCTGGCATAAAGTCTTTAGAGAATGTCGCACACGATTGAGATTACCGATCCCAACATTCTTCTCTGGAACGACGGTAGGGTTTACGGCTTTGGGCGCTTTCACGCGTACCAGTCGTATGGAAACGATGGAAGTTGGAATGAAATTACGAAAGAAACCAATTCGCTCGGGTGGACGCGCAATCGCGCTTTCAAGGCTTTTGACCACAAGCTCCTCAACCTGCGATAGATGCTGGACAATTTCCGCTACACTCCATTCGTCAGCGGAGGGTCGCGCCGCGAAGACTTCCGAATCGAGCGGAGTGACCGTGTCGATCAATTTTTGATGGATTGAGTCGAGCCGCTTGAGGATTTTGTTCATTGCAGATGCAGTCGCGTTGTGTTGGTTCCATTTCCGTGTTTGTTGTTGACGCGAAGGCCCGCAGGGCCGGCATTCAATAGCCACGCCCGTAAGGGCGTGGATCACGTAACAGAAAATATGATGAGGCCCGCAGGGCCGGCACTATGTGTCGCACCTTCGGCGCTGTTTCGACAAACTCAACTACGGCTTGGCGAAGTTATGAAACTCACAGCTGTTTCCCCACCGTTCACCCGGTCGCTACCGCTCCCGGTTCTGTCTTTGTGTAGCGAGTCCAATCAACAACTACGGCTTGGCGAAGTTATAGACGATAACGCCCGACACTTTTACTGGCTCGCCCATGAACAACGTAGGAGTAAACCTTGCTTGCAGAGCAGCGTTGATCGAAGCCTGCAGGAGCAGCGGGTGGCCCGAG
>JALZOO010000575.1 GCA_030913905.1 Acidobacteriota bacterium | reverse complement strand
AGACAGTTGTACGAAATGTTGATTTTGCCGCCGACAAACCACTCCGCATGTGGCGGCTGCCAATTCAAAACAGTGTCCCATCTTTTAAACCAGTGAAGCTCTTCCGCCATGCGGCCCCAGAATGCTTCAGGGTCAGCGCTGGCTTCAGCACGCAGACGCTCGAGCTCCTCCATCGATTCGATGTGGGCCTTTGCGGAAAACTCCGGCGGCGGCGGGAAGACTCGATCTTCGTGCTGCAACGATTCAATGTTAGTGGTGGTTGATGATGACATTCTTTGTATATTTCGAAGCAAAATGTGCTGCTACCTATGGCTGCCTTGTGTAACACAGAACTACTTGACGCGACAACAACTTGCTTGCACTATGGACCTTGAAGTGGAGGAATACTCATGAGCCAGACGATTGATGCCATAATTGATGAGCATGGTTCGGTCCGTCTCCTGCGGCCCATTCAGCTTTCTGAGGCGAGAAGGGCTCTGGTTACAATACTGGATGATCAGCCTGTCTGGAGTGAGACTGAGTTGGAGGACGGCTATCGCGAGATGGCGCAAGACCAGGTACGCGAGACTGAAGCCCTCGAACTAAGCGAAGCGACCATCGGAGATGTAACAGATGAAACGCGGTGAAGTCTGGTGGGTGGATTTCGATCCTTCCCTGGGAGGTGAAACGAATAAGACCCGACCTGCTGTGATCCTAAGTAACAACATCTCAAATAAATATCTGAATCGCGTCCAGGTTATACCTTTGACATCGAATGTTGACCGCCACCCCAGCGAGGCCTACGTTACGATTAGGGGGAAGCAAAGCAAGGCGATGGCGGACCAGCTGACAACAGTAAGCAAACGTCGTTTGGTTAACTCGCTTGGGACACTCTCCGCTTCTGATCTCACCGCGGTTGAGTCCGCTGTCAGAACTCAGCTTGGTTTCTGATGCTTTCAGGACGAACGTGTGGTGTATGAACAAAAGGGTCATCACACCTTCCTCCAAAGACCTCAACATCCTCAATAAAGCAAAAGCCTTGTCAGAAACAGAGTCGCTACCTATGAATCTTTACGTCGGTACCAGCGGCTACAGCTACAAAGAATGGAAGGGCAGCTTCTACCCGGAAAAAATTCCGGCTAAGGAGATGCTGAGTTACTACGCCGAACGACTGACCACCGTCGAGATCAACGCCACCTTCTATCGCATGCCCCAGACCAGCATGCTCGAAAATTGGAAAGAGCAAGTACCTGCCAACTTCCGGTTTTCTCTGAAGGCTCCGCAGCGCATCACACACTTCAAGCGGCTGAAGGAGACGGAGGAGGAAACGAAATATTTCCTTGACACGGCGTCAGTGATGGGCGACCAACTCGGCGTTGTGTTATTCCAGCTTCCACCCAACTTCAAGAAAGACCTGCCGAGATTGGAGACGTTTGTAGATCTGCTACCTCAAAATCTCAGGATAGCGTTTGAGTTTCGTCACCCGAGTTGGTTTGATGACGATGTTTTGGCTGTCCTCAGCAAGAACAACCGCGCGCTCTGTATTTCAGACACGGATGATCTGCCGGTGACCCACATCGACAAGACTTCTGACTGGGGCTACCTGCGCTTGCGTCGCGTTAACTATTCCGAAGAGAACCTGGGGGAGTGGCTGGATCGCGTCAACAACCAGGATTGGAAGGAAACTTTCGTGTTCTTCAAGCACGAAGATGAAGGGACGGGGCCAAAACTGGCGGCGCAGTTTTTGAAATTGGCGGAATTAAAACCGCGCGGAGCGTCTGAGCCCCGCGCGGTGTAATCTGATATTAGTTTGCTACTCAGAACGTCGGCGCACTAGAAGTTGCCCGAGCACTCCGGATGGCCGCAGTCGCAGTCAAGCTCGATCGTGTTGCCCGTTCCTTCGCACCTTGCACTGCAATACTTGCCATCCTCTTGAGGGGTGCAACTGCATGATGGATTCTTACAAGTCTTTTTCTCGTCGTCTGCCATGATTCCTCCTAAAGTGCCCAAGCGATTAGGCCGCCTAGACTAGCACAAGTCGCTCCAGATTCCCGCGTTTTCGGCCGTCACTATGACAGACTCATGTCTGCCGCGATCTCGGCGGCGACCCTCGCGTTATTCTCAAGTAGGGCGATGTTGGCCCGCAGCGTCGCGCCGGCGCTCTGCTGGGCCATCTGTGACAGCAGGAAGGGCGTAAGAGCCCGTCCCGTAATCATCTGACGGGCTGCAGTCTCGAGCGCGGCATTAAGCGCCACTTCCAGATCCTTTGCCGGGACTTCAAATTCTTGGGGTACGGGTACAGTGACGAGCAAGGCGCGCTCAACGCGTAACTCTTCCTGGGCGTGGAAAATGTTTGCAACCTCTCTTGCTGAATTACATCGAACATCCACGGGCAAGCCACTACTTTTCGAGTAGAAAGCGGGCATCTCATCGCAACCAAAACCAATGACCGTGATGCCGTGTGTCTCGAGCCATTCTCGCGTCGCCGGCAGATCCAGAACGATCTTCGCGCCCGAACAAACGACGACAAGCGGCGTGGAGGCGAGCACCGGAAGGTCCGCCGAGATGTCCGGCAGAGGACCGCGATGCACACCGCCGATGCCGCCAGTGGCGAAGACTTTTATCCCGGCACGATGAGCAATCCAGCTGGTGGAGGCAACCGTAGTTGCGCCGTTCCATCCTCGAGCAATGGCGATTGTAAGATCGCGGATACTGATTTTCTTAATGTCGTCGGTCTCAGCGACGAATCTGATTTGTTCTGCGGTGAGGCCAACCCAGAGCTTGCCATCGAGCACAGCGACCGTCGCAGGAACCGCGCCCGCTTTGCGCACCGTCTCTTCCAGCCGTAGCGCGGTCCCCAGGTTTTGCGGACGCGGCAGACCATGCGCTGTCACAGTTGACTCAAGCGCAACGATTGGCTTGTTTGAGTTGAGAGCCGATTCAACTTCTGGGGTGAATCTGAGGATTGACTTATCGAACATTTGATTGAGTTTATTGGCTTTGCCTCAAAAGTAACAGCTAACGAGCATTAGTGATCCGTCGCCGAACTATTGATCGCGATTTCAGCCCGACGGGCTGAGAGAAAGTAGCCGGTGGTCGAAGACCACCGGAACACGTAAAGGGACTGGCATCCCGGAGGGATGCAAGAAGTTGATGTTGTTCAGGCACGCCTTCAGCGTGCCTGAACAAATGGAGCGTGATCCGGAGGTCTCCGCTTCGCTTCGACCTCCGGCTACTTTCTCGGCAACCCTTCGGGTTGCGCAAAGCCGAATACCGCGGACTGTGACTTTTGAGGCAAGCTGAGTCTATTTAGAGAGCAGGGGGCATGCCCCCGCTGCTTTTGGAAACGGCTCCTTTTAATTTCAGGCTGAACAGCGTTCCCGCAGTTGGAAGCTTTTCCCAGAAGATCTCGGCATCGATCAAACTGGCGCGGGCCCGCATGTTAGCAAGTCCGCGCCCGGAATTCTGTTGAAATTCATGATCGAAGTGGCGGCCATCGTCTTCCAGTTGCAGCACAAAGTCGCCGTCAGCCGTAGTGGTGACAGTCATCTTTACATGGGCAGCGCCCGCATGTCTCCAGATGTTATTCACCGCCTCCTGTACAATTCGGTAGATCTGCATCTGAACGTTCGCGGGAAGTTGGACGTGTTCCTCTAACGCCTCGTCGCAAACAAATTCATATTCGAAACGCTTGTCCGCTGGTGCGTCCTGAATCGCGTGGGCCAGCGCAAATTCGAGTGCCGCTGCAAAGCCCACATTCTGCAACACGGATGGGCTCAAGTCTTCGCAGATCCGGCGCACCTCCTGCGAGATCGACTCTATTTCAGTGCGCAGCACCGCCGGATCCAACTGTTTGCCCTCGGCCGTTTCGCCGTTTGTCGGAAGTTGATCGCTTAGAAGCAGCAAGTGACGCAAGTCCGCAAGCGTTTGATCGTGAAGGTCGCGCGCGATGCGGCGACGCTCGCGTTCAGCTTCGTTGGCGAGATCCAGGCGAGCGTCTGCCAATTCGTTATTTGCCACCACCAGCGCCGCACTCGTGCGCGCAATCCGACGACGCTCCTGTATGGCCCAGAACAAGGCCAGCAGCGCCAGAGCCAGCAGAATCGCGAGCGCAGTTGAAGTCCAGGGAAAAGGCGCTCTGGCGATACTCAAGGCAAACGACATCGGCTCAGACGCAACTAAATCTTTACTGAACGCGCGCGCCGTGATCCGGTAGGTTCCCGGTGTCAGGCCCTCCATAGTGAACTGCGATTCTCGCGAGAGCTTTTGCTTGATAACCGTGCCGCCCGAATCCGTGAGCGTGAAGGCGTATTGAAATTTCTCGGGAAACGTTCGGCTGCTGACTGCGGCCACGTCCAGAAGCAAACTATTCTGCGGATATTCCAGGTATAGTCCCGATTGCAATTCACCGGGTGAGTGCACGCGTTTGCTAATCACACGCGCCGCATAGAGAGTTGGAGCAACGACGGCGGGCGTGTAATGTGCGACGCCACGGCTCGTGCCTATCAATAAAGAATTTTGACCTTGCCCGTCGTTTTGCGGGAGCGACGCGAAAACGTTCTGCGAGGGCAAACCCTGTTCGGCATCGAGCTGCGACACTACGGGCCCAAGCTGATCGTCGAGCGTGATACGAAGCAGGCCGCTCCCGGTAGTGCCGCAGAGAATCTCGTTGCGGTCTTTCGCGGGCACGATCGCCACACTGCGAGCTTCGTAACCTGGCGCTGCCGGCTGGCAATCACTGCGCGGCTTGCACAGGAAAACACCCTGGTTGGTTGCCAGCCACAAAGACTGATCGGCTGTCTGGCCAATCGAGCGGACCGTCGCCGTTTCTAGTTTGGCAAACGCTGGCTCGCGTTCCACTCGCCCGCCGTCAAAAACAAAGATGCCGTCTTTCGCAGTGCCAACGAGGAGGCGTCTGTCGCCGTCGGCAAAAACGCTAATGACGTCGCGCGTAAGGCCGGCGTCGGCCGGCCAGATATTTGTAATTCGGTTGTCTTCAAAGCGTTCCAGCCCGCGGCCGTAACTGGCGATGAAAGTCGAACCCCTAAACGAAGCGATTCCGCGAATGCTACCCACCGCGTCCACACTGCCGGAGCCTGTTTCGAGACGTGCAAACGTTTGAGATTCGATGTTCGTGTTTGGCAAAAGCCTTGGCCCAACAAAAAATCCGCTCGCCGACCCGACCAGCAATCGGCCTCCACTATCCTCGCTGAGGCAATAGATAATGCTGCGCGCCAGGTCGCCGACAGAATTCCACCGGCGCGTGTTGGCGTCGTAAACAAACAGACCGCGATTCGTGCCCGCCAGAATCCGGCCACCAGAGGTTTGAAAAAGCGTCCGAACAAAATTGCTTTCCGCATTGTCGCCCACGGTTTCAACTCGCGGCGCATTTGGATCGAAGCGGCAAACTCCTCTGTCGGTGCCAAACCATACGACGTCTTCGCGATCCACAAAGATCGCGTAAACCTGATCCGAACGCAGCCCGCCGGCAGTTCCATCAAACGTGAGGTGAGTGACTTTTCGCGAGGCCGAGAAATGGAAAACGCCTCGTCCTTCTGTACCGACCCACATGTCATCGTCGTGCCCAGGTTGCAGGGCCATCACTGTCCCGGTAACTTCATCGGCCGTCGCGATGTCCGACGCGTCTTCCGCTGCATGCAATGCCGGCTCGTTTTTCCTGCTCTTCGTGCCAATCCATAATTGACCCCGCGCATCGGTGGCGAGGGCCCGGATGAAGAATGCGGGACGCCGCGCCTGCATTTCACTGGCAGCGCCGTTTTCGATTGCCAGCAGCCCGCGGCTCAGCGAGCCGGCAAACAGCTTGTCATGGGCTACGGTGAGACTTGTCAGCGATAGCGGACCGGGACGTTCGACGTCGGCGCTTTCGAGCGGTTGGGACAACAATGATTTGACCTCAATACCACCGTCTGGTTTTGGCCGGCACTCGTAGACCATCCCCTGTTCTGTGGCCATCAGCAGACGACCGCTTTCGGGTTCAATGATGGAGTTGATGGTTTGGCTTGAGAGAGCCGGAATCGATTGAAGTCGGCCGCCGTTCATGCGCGCCGCGCCGTTGTCTGTGCCGATCCAGAGCGAACCCGCAGCGTCAGTATGCAAGGCCAGCACGCGGCCCTGCGGCATCGCTGGGTCGACCACAGTTTGAGTGCGTCTGCCGTCAAACTTCGCCAAACCGGCTTCCGTAGCAAACCACATCATTCCGTCGGCGCCTTGAGCAATCGCTCGCACGCGATCAGAAGGGAGGCCGTGAAACAACGTGACCGCGCCCCATTGATGCAGACCGGTTACAGGGGTCGGGGATGGAGAAGGAGACGGAGAAGGTGACGGCGAAGCACTTGGCGACGGACTTGGGGTTGGTTCCTGAGACGAGGCAGGAGCAGGAGGAAAGACCAGCAGAAAGCAGAAGCCAGAAAGCAGAATGAAAACAGTGAGCAGTGAGCAGTGAGCGGTGAGCAGACAGCAGGAGCGCGGAAGAAAGCCCCTTCGGTTTGTTTTCCACCTCTTCCCTAAACTATTTCTTCTTCTGGTTTGCACTCTTCTCTTCGTCTGAAAAGCGTTTGCGATCGCGGTTAATCCAGGTTTCCAGATCCTCGGCGGCTTTTTCGAGTTCGTCGTTGTTGAGCAGGCCCCGTCGCAGCGCCTCAAAGAAAGCGCGTGTGCGCACATTGTAGGCGAGTTTTTCGTAAGCTTCGTGATCGGTTCCTTCAGCCGTGGAGACGAAAAGCTTCTCATACAGTGTAGCCAGACGGCTTTCTACACCACGCAGGCTCAACGAGCATTTGCGCGCGATGGCCCAATTGGAAAGACCGAGCGCAAGGTAATAAAGCGCTTCCGATTCAAACTCCGTTAGCAGCGGACGTTTGAATGAATCCTTGAATGCGGGATCGATCATGTCTGCGCCGTCTTCAAGTACGGCGGCGACGAAACGAAGGAAACGCGATTCGGGATTGTTTTTGTGAATGAAGCCGTAAGCAGGCGGTGGATCGACTGACTTAACGATCTTGCGGATCTCGTTGATGTAAATCTCGTGAGGAAACTGGGTCCAGAAAATAATTCGCGCGGAAGGGAAGTCGCGCCAAATAGCCCGCGCGGCTTTTACGCCGGAGAGCTTCGGCATCTGAATGTCGAGAATGCAAACTTCCGGCTTTTCCTTGAGCGCCAGTTGAACGGTCTCTTCACCGTCCGCAGCTTCAACGACCGGAGCGTGTGAAGGAAACTCTTTCTCCAGTATCTCGCGCAGGTAATGCCGCTGGGCTACGTTGTCTTCAGCAATCAGTATGGACATCGAATTGGATCATAGCTTGAAATCAGCCTGGTCGGTAAATGTGGCTTGCCACAGTTTCGGCTACGGCTTTGCCGCCTGATGTGCGGAAGGTCTTTGACCTTCCGCCGGACAGCTCAAGAAGTCTAGGGGCTGCGCCCCGCATGATCCGTCGGCCCCGGGGCGGAGCCCCAGCGCCCCAAGGAGTCGCATCGGAAGGTCAGAGACCTTCCGCACATCAGGCGGCGAAGCCGTACTGCTAGTAACTTGACGCCACATGCCCGCTGTTTGCACTATGTCGCTGCTATTCAAACTCCCCGCCAGTAGAACCACGCCGGAAAGGTGCACTAATGTTTTTGCGTAAAGTTTATTCGAGTACGGCTCTCCTGCTCTTACTATCTGTAATTCCGACCCCTGCGATCGTGGCGCAGACTCCTGCAGCAGCGGCGCCGCCCGCGCGCGATGAAAAGCTTTGGAAGAAAGCTCTGGACCTTCAGCGCAAGTCGATCGTGGTGGACACACACAACGACGTCCTCTCCTACATGATTGACGATGCTTTCGACATCGGCACCTCGTCCGTTGGGAAATATCACACCGACATCGCTCGCATGAAGCAGGGCGGACTGACGGCGGAGTTCTTCTCCGTCTACATCGATCGCAAATATGCGACTGAAGGCGGTTCGGCGCGCCGCGCGCTCGACATGATCGACTACACCTATCGCGCCG
>JALZOO010000538.1 GCA_030913905.1 Acidobacteriota bacterium | reverse complement strand
AGAGTCAGACGGAATCGTGCCACAGGATGGTGGCGCGCCGAAGCGCGTGTTGCTGGCGGAAGATGACCGCGCGTTGCGGCGATATCTCGAGGTGGTGCTCCAGCGTGCCGGCTACAAAGTAATCCCGGCGGCGGACGGACTCGAGGCGATGAAACTGGCACTCTCTACGCCCATCGACATCGTCGTGACAGATGCAATGATGCCGAACCTGAGCGGTCATGAGTTTTGCCGTTTCCTGCGAAACAGTCAGACCCTTTCTCATCTACCCGTTATCCTTCTTAGTGCTCTCGAACGAAAAGAAACAAATGAAGACGCTGGACAGGTGAACGCATTTCTGGCGAAGCCCGTTTCCGCTGAACGCCTGGTGGAATGTATGGAGAATCTTCTAGCGCACAAGCAGTGCGATGGAAGTTGAGCCGCTGGTTGTTCTATGCAGTAGAAGCACTCGTAACTTCAACGAGTGCGTCAACACTTGTATAAGGAATTCCCTGGGCGGCTGCTACGGCTTCGTAGGTACAATGCCCAGCGTAGGTGTTGACACCCGCTTTTAATCCCTCATCAGTTCGTATCGCTTCAAAGAAACCTTTATTAGCCAGCTTCACTGCGTAAGGCAGAGTTGCGTTTGTGAGTGCGAATGTAGACGTGCGTGGAACTGCCCCAGGCATGTTTGCCACGCAGTAGTGCAACACACCCTCGACGTAGTAGGTGGGGTTTGAGTGTGTGGTCGGATGCGTTGTCTCAATGCAGCCGCCTTGATCTACGGCTACGTCGACAATGACTGATCCGTTTGGCACATCTTTAAGCATGTTCCTGGTTACCAGCATTGGAGCCGAGGCCCCAGGCACCAGCACCGCGCCGATGATGAGGTCAGCAGTGGAGATCGCATCGTGAATCATGTATGCGCTGGAGGCCAGGGTTGAAATCTTAGTCAGGAATATGTCGTCCAGCTCGCGCAAACGTTCGAGATTGTTGTCGATTATGGTTACGTTTGCGCCCATGCCGACCGCAATCTTCGCAGCATTTGTTCCCACCACGCCGCCGCCGATGATTACGACCTTCGCCGCGGGCACTCCCGGCACGCCGCCCAGCAAAATTCCGCGTCCGCCTGCCATCTTCTCGAGATAATGAGCGCCAACCTGTATCGCCATCCTGCCTGCAACTTCCGACATTGGGGTTAACAAGGGCAGGCTGCCGCGACGATCCGTGATTGTTTCGTAGGCTATGCCGGTAACTTTGCGCTTGAGAAGTTCACTGGTCAGTGTCTTATCCGGTGCCAGGTGTAGATAGGTAAAAAGCAACTGGTTCTCGCGCATTCGCGGATATTCGGGCGCAATCGGTTCCTTCACTTTTACGATCATCTCGCCCTTCGCCCAAACCTCGTCGGCCGAATCGATAATGGCCGCGCCTGCTTTTTGATACAGGCCATCTTCGAAACCCGAGCCTTCGCCTGCGGTCTTCTCAACGATAACTTTGTGACCCGAGTCCGTTAGAGCTCGAACTCCTGCAGGGGTCAACCCGACCCTGTATTCGTTGTCTTTGATCTCTTTTGGCAGGCCAACGATCACGGTACCCTCCAGATGTCAGATGTTAGATGTCAGAAGTCAGAAAACAGAAAACAGAAGACAGGAGTCAGAAGTCGACATTTCTGATTTCTGATCCCCGACCTCTGATCTCTGGTCTAGCCTATGCCCTCGACAGTATCGATTTGCGCCCGTTGCAATTTCCCGCTGTAATCGACGTAGATGGATTTCCATTCCGAGAAAATGTCGAGCACCTGTGTGCCGGCTTCGCGATGGCCATTTCCGGTGGCTTTAGTGCCGCCAAACGGCAAGTGCACTTCTGCGCCAATCGTCGAAGCGTTTACGTAGAAGATCCCGGTATACATGTCGTTCATCGCCTGGAAAGCGCGATTGACGTCGCTGGTATAAATTGATGCGGACAAACCATACCGCACTCCATTGCCGATCTCGACGGCTTCCTCGAGGGACTTAGTTGGGATTACGGTGGTGACTGGTCCAAAGATCTCTTCTTGCGCAATCCGCATATCGGGAGCTACGTCAGTAAACACAGTCGGCTCGATATAATGTCCACGTGAGTATTCGCCGCGCGTCAGGCGTTTGCCTCCGCAGGCCAACGTTGCTCCGTCTTCGTTCTGGCCGAGGTCGATGTACTTCATGATCTTCTTGATGGCGTCAGCGTTGATCACCGGTCCCATATCCGTCTTCGGATCAGCGCCGTTCCCGACTCGCAAGCTGCGAGCCCGTTCCACTAACTTGCGCGAAAACTGTTTGTAAACTTTCTTGTGGACCACCAGCCTGGACGAAGCAGTGCAGCGTTGTCCCGAAGTTCCAAACGCACCCCACACCGCACCTTCGATAGCCAGATCGATATCGGCATCGTCCATCACAATGATCACATTCTTGCCGCCCATCTCGAGCGAGCAGATTGCGTTTCTTTCAGCACACGCGGAAGCAACGGTGCGGCCTGTTTCAGTTGATCCCGTAAAGGAGATTAAGCGAAGCGACGGATGGTTAGTGATTGCGGCGCCGGCATTTTCGCCGTAGCCCGTTACCAGATTAACAACGCCGGCAGGTATTCCGGCTTCCTCGCAGGCGCGCACCAGGTTGTAAGTTGAAAGTGGAGTGTCTTCAGCGGGCTTAATCACAAGTGTGTTGCCACAGACAAGTGCAGGAATCATCTTCCACGAGGGAATGGCCATCGGAAAGTTCCACGGCGTGATCAATCCGCAGAGTCCGACCGGCTGACGCACGCACATAGCAAACTTGTCGCGCATTTCTGCGGGCGTAGTAAAGCCATGAAGCCGGCGTCCTTCGCCAGCCGTGTAATACGTGCAATCGATCGCCTCCTGCACGTCGCCCCCGGCCTCTTTCAAGACCTTGCCCATCTCCCGCGTCATGTCAGCGGAAAATTTTTCTTTATCGCGGATGAGGATTTCACCCAGGCGAAAAAGAATCTCTGCGCGCCGAGGAGCTGGCGTGTTGCGCCACCCATCGTAGGCTTGCTGTGCAGCATTAACCGCGGCGTTAACGTCGTGGGCAGTCGACA
>JALZOO010000433.1 GCA_030913905.1 Acidobacteriota bacterium | reverse complement strand
CTCTCGATGTGTACTTCTATCTTTGATGTTGACCGCTTTGATACTCGTCAATGCTTGCGATTCGGGTGGGGGGAACCAACAACCAAATCTAAACACCAGTAGCAGTCCGACACCCGCGGCCACGAATACGAACGCTGCTAACAGCAACGCGCCCACTACGAAAGTGAATATCAATACCGCTTCAGAAGCAGAGTTGCTCAGGGCTATTCCGAACCTCGGAAACAGGATGCTGCATGAGTTTGAGGAGTATCGCCCTTATCGAAGCATTCAGCAGTTCAGAAAAGAGATTGGCAAGTACGTCGATCAGGCTCAGGTAGCGGAGTATGAAAAGTACATCTTTGTGCCAATCGACGAAAATCAAAGCGACGCGCCGACGCTGCAGCAGATTCCAGGTCTGGACGCGTCCGAAGCTCAGGAGCTGATCGCGGGCCGGCCCTACGCCTCGCGCGATGCTTTCCTGGCGAAGCTTGCCGAGAAGGTGTCACCAGAGGAGCTCGCCCTCGCGAAAACATATCTGGTCCAGCGATAGCATTAGGACAGACATTCTTGTCTGTCGGGTAGCGCAAAAGTTCCACTTGATGAAAAAGAGGACAGGCAAGAATGCCTGTCCTACCTGATCCAATGAGCGCGATCGAAGTTCTACGTCGACTCAGACGTTTCCTGCTTGTGCTGACGGTTCTGCTTTTTGGGGGAGCGCTCACGGAGCTCTGGCTGGTCGACCACACTGAGGATCCAATTCAGTGGCTCGCATTCGGGTTCGCAATCCTGGGCGCACTCGCGGCGCTGCTCGTCCTGTTCCGAGAGAGCCGCGCAACCTTGCTCACCTTACGAGTGTGCATGGTAGCGGTTGTGCTCGGCAGCCTCTTCGGCGTTTACGAACACGTTACCGGCAACATCGCGTTCCAACGCGAGATTCGACCTGACTCGTCAACAGCCAAACTGCTCTCCAGCGGCCTGGCAGGCGGTAATCCTTTGCTGGCCCCGGGCGTGCTGGCGGTGGCAGCGATATTAGGTCTTAGCGCCACGTATCGACAGACTGGAACTAACGAACACCAGGGATCGCTGGAATCTTCGCAGAATGATCTGTGAACTTTGAACTTTGTGCTTTGTACTTTGTAGTTGGAGGCTTTGTATTGGGGAGATGAATTCGAAGAACCAAGTTCAAAGCACAAAGATCAGAATTTCATGAGTAGTTTTAGTGGGAGCCGGCGGTGGCGCCGGTGTCGACGAGCTCATCTATTTGCCAAATGCTGGATTGTCGTGGCGAGGGTCGATCAGGTGTCTGCTTGAGCGGAAGAATATTCCCGCTGTTCTCTACCTCAAAATCAGGTGTGCCGTGAAACGCCCATTCGTAGCGGCCAAAGAGATAACAGCAAAGTCTGCCGCCAAGTCGCGAGAATATCCGCCTGCCGTCTGAAGTTGTTTCTCTATTCCGGCTGGCAACAAAGCTCTGGCCATTGGGCGCCACGTAGATACCGCGTTCTCTAAACTCTCTCATTTTAATACCTCGTCAAAGCATCCTGTCCCGGGGAGAAAGGGTGTGGACTAAACACCCTTTGAGGCCGGCGATGCCTGCGCGTCATCGACCTCAATGATGCTTTAGCATTCGGTGTGCCGTAGGAAAGGGGTCAAACGCGCGCTCGGCAGTGAGGTATTTGCTGTGTCCGATGAGCCGAGCCGATGGCAGTAAACGATCAGGTTGAACTGGTATTCCAAACGGTTTATAAACTTCGCATTTCGGCATTAGAAAAACAGACAGGAAACTCTTTCCGAGCCACTGGTTGAGAAACATGGAACACGAACTCACGCTTCGAATCGTGCTGGAGAAACCACCGGCCGGCGTCGACTTCGGTGTGCAAAAGGGTCTTGGCAGTAACTATGAGACGATTCAGAAGCAGAGATCCAAAGGCGGAGACTTGTCCTTCGAATTCACTGTACGAGCGAAGGTCAGCGACAAAGATGGCTCGCCAAATTTTCTTGGCCCTATCGTGCAGGGCCCAACCGGTGAGCGCTTCATATATATCGACATCGGGACGTATGCCGGTCAGACAGGAACTGGTTGGAGTCGCCGTTTGAAAATACCGCTACGTGGTATTACCCCAGACATGATCGACCGAGCCTCAGATGGTTCGGAGTCCCTTCTTGAGACTAAGGTTCCCGGCACAGGCAAGGACGGTGGACCAAGTTGTGCGAGCGTGAAGCCGTTCCCCGGATGGAAGTTGGTAGGAAACAAGTGAACAGTGAGCAGTGGGCAGTCAGTCACTTCAGAGTTCGCTCAAGAAGTTCAGATTTCAAACTTTAGCTTGCCGATGGACCCAAAGACAACCTAAAGGTTGAACTAGCTTTGCCTGAAAAGTCACAGTCCGCGGTATTCGGCTTTGCGCAACCCGAAGGGTTGCCGAGAAAGTAGCCGGAGGTCGAAGCGAAGCGGAGACCTCCGGATCACGCTCCATTCGTGCAGGCACGCTGAAGGCGTGCCAGAAAAACAACAACTTCTTGCATCCCTCCGGGATGCCAACCGCCTTTGCGTGTTTCCGGTGGTCTTCGACCACCGGCTACTTTCTCACAGCCCGTCGGGCTGAAATCGCGATCAATGGTTCGGCGACCGATCACTAATGCTCGTTAGCTGTTACTTTTGAGGCAAAGCCGGTTGAACTCTGAACTACGATCGGGCATTCCGCGCTGAGCGGTGTCATACGTTACAATTCCTTTATGAACAAGCGTGCAAAGAAACGTCTGAAAGAAACCATCGCTAAAGACAAGCAGGAACGTGCGAAGTCACAACCGCAGCAGCGCCCAGGTGCTTCAAAAGACCCTCAGGAGCTTCGCGGTTTTCTGCCAAAGCCCGCCAAGAAACGCGGCTAGCTAGCTTGCCTCGTACAACAAGGTCAGAGCCTGGAGCGGATTCCCTCTCCCTCTGGGAGAGGGTTACGGTGAGGGTGTGTAGCATAGCGAGGGGTTCTCCCAATCATGAATCGCAGTGTTCGATTAGCCTGCCTCGCTGCTTACCGCTCACTGCTCACTGCTCACTGCTTACTGACTTGGGAGGAACTGCATGACGGCCGTTGAGGCCCTGGCATTTGTCGAAAAGAGCGGTGTGGTCCTCGTGTCAGCCAAGGGTCCTGTGCCAAGGCTGACTGAGGTAATTGCCGGCGAGCCGATCAAAGG
>JALZOO010000497.1 GCA_030913905.1 Acidobacteriota bacterium | reverse complement strand
GAACGGACCGTAAAGGACAGCTATATCCTCGATGGCAAAGAGCGCGACTTTACACCGCCGCTGCCGCCGAATGCTCCACCCAATGCGCCAACCGCGAAGGGCAAAAGAATCGGCGGTTGGTTGCCGGGCGGAAATGGAATTGTTGTCAACGAGTCGACGACGACGGAAACACCCAAAGGGCCGGTGACCAATCAACTGACGAGGAAGTGGACTCTTTCGAGCGACGGTGAACTGATCATCGACATGTACATCGATGGACCAAATGGCTCATTTGAGACCAAGCGGATCTTCAAGCGCCAGTAGTTCAAGAGGTGAGGCCTCGCGCTCTTGTCTGAACATTACCAATCAGATCATGTGAAGGCTTCATGGTTGAGAAATTTGCAGGTTAGGAAGGGGGCCTGCCCCCGCTCTTAATTTCTTTTATCTTCCTTACCTGCAAATTATTCCCATTGAATGAGAGTGAACTAACACACTGCGCCGCGATGTTATAGGCCGCCATCTGATTCGCGTTCCTTACCAGCAGCCGCCCTCCGGCAATCGCCGGGTAATTCCAGGTCTTTCCTTCAAGGGCCTGGAAACGTGCAACTTCAGAATGTTGCGCGGGCGTCGCGCGCACCAGCACCAGCTCCCCGTTGTCGGTCATTACGATCAAATGGCCGCTGGCCAACAGCACTTGTCCATAACCGTAGCGTCCACCTTTCCATTTGCGCTCGCCGGTGTTGACATCAACGCAGGTCAGAATCCCTTCATCCAGCCCGTAAGCATAACCCTGGTGGACCACGGAGCTGTTGAACTTGTTCTTCATGTTTGTGTTTTCCCAGACTGTTCGGGCTGAAAAGTTTTTGCCGCTGCCGTTGACTTCAACCAGCGCCGCGCCTTTACCGTATCCGGATGAGATGAAGAACCGATTGCCGCTTACCACTATGGGCTGCGAAACGTTGATACCCATGCTCGTGTCCCAGGCGTAACTCCAGAGCAGAGATCCATCTTCCGGGCCCAGCCCGACCACGCGTGACGAGCTCACGACAATGATCTGGCGACGTCCACTGAGCGTCACCAGCATCGGCGAGACATAGGCCTGCGTATCATCAAGCGACCGCCAAACAGGTGCGCCGGTCATTTTGTTGTAGGCAACCACTGACTTGCCCTTACTCCCGCCCGGAAGCACGATTACTTTGTCATCAACGATGAGCGGTGACGCAGCCATTGCCCACGACAAGTTTCCTGCCTGGTTGTCGCTAAGTATGTTCTTACCCCAAATCACTGAGCCTGATTTCGCGTCCAGGCAACGCAGTTCGCCGGTCGCTCCAAGCGCATAGATGCGGTCTTCATCCCAGGTAGGGGTCGAACGCGGTCCATCGCCAGTGCTGTCGCTATAGCTCGCATTCCACCCGTGCTTCCATAGTTCGCGGCCGTTGCTTACGTCGTAAGCGGTAACAACTTCCTGGCTGCGGCGCTGTTCGATGGTAAACGCCCGTCCATCGGCAACGACAAACGAGGAGTAACCTATTCCGATAGGTTGTTTCCAGATGGGCGATAGCCCCTGCGACGGCCAGGTTGTCAGTACTTCCATTTCCCGGTAATCGCCGTCGCGATTGGGCCCACGAAAGTTTGTCCAATAGTTAAGCGAAGCATGGGCCAGGGCAGTTTCATTCGAGGTTGCCGGTGTGACACCGGGAGGTTGGGCTGTCTGCGCTGCGGTTCCCGGCTGCGCCGGATTTGTGGCTATGGATGATTGATCAGGGGGCGCGGTTTGGGCCTGCCCTGCTTGTTGAGCGCGATGCTGTTCAACGGCGGAATACTGAGACTCATTAAGCTCAGCTTTTCGCCAGGCGCTATAGAAATAAAAATATCCTGTCCCTAACAATACAATTCCGAGGGTGCCCAGCAGCTTCGTCCGGGTGGGCCAGTCGCGGCGGAGCCACAGCAACACGAGGCCAACGGGTGGCAGCAGGAAGCCGGCCCCAACCAGAGTTGCAACCGAGCGATACCATGGAGTTGATTCCTGTGATGCAAACATTGTCTTGCCTCCCGATTAGTTCACGCGTGCAGGGTTTAGCTCCTCCGAGCTTCATCACAGCGAAGGTCAGTCTTTGTCAGGGGAATTCACATCAGTGACGTGCAGCCAAGCTGTGGGATAACGGACTCGGTCTATCTACTTCCCAACCAAAAGCTACCCTTAACAGTGAAACGATTGCCGATCGGAGCTATTAACAATTAGACGCGACACTCGCCTCGTTTGTTTCGTCGCTACTTCCCGATAGCGTAGATGTTCTTCTCGCCGCGAATAAAGATATTACCGTCGGACACTGCAGGCGACGCATAGACAGGCTCTCCAACGGAGTTGGTCGCCAGAATCTCATGTTTGGGGCCTGCTTTAACGATGAAAGTATCCCCATCTTCGCTGGTCAGCAGGATCTTGCCTTCAAACGCCACGGGCGATGCCGTAAAAGTTGCCGGAATCGGAACGCGGCCCCCTTCGTATTTCACCTCGCCCGATTTCGCGTCCAGACAAGTCAGAATCCCCCGGTCGGTCGTAAGGTAGAGATAGTCTCCATACAGAATTGGTGACGGCACATAGGCTGTTCCCTTTTGATATTTCCAAACCACTGCGTCCGCAAGGTCACCGCTGCCTCCGAGATTAATCGCCATCGCGATTTTGGCTGGGAATCCTGCGGAGATGAAAACCATTTCAGTGTTTGCGACAGGGGAGGGAATCGCGTTGCTCTCGACACCCTTGTGACGCCACAGCTCTTTGCCGGTCAGAGGATCATATGCGACTACAGCTTCAGTGCCGCTGGTGATGAGCTCCGCACGTTTGGAAGTGTTCACGAGTAGCGGAGTAGCCCAGCTTACCTGAACTTTGCGCGGCGTTTTCCAAACCTG
>JALZOO010000489.1 GCA_030913905.1 Acidobacteriota bacterium | reverse complement strand
CAGCGTGTACTGGCCAGGTCCGGTGTTTCCCGCGGAGAACACCACGTTGACACCTGCATCAGTCAGCATTTTTGTGGCGACGTTAACGGGATCGTTGGCGTCGAAGTGCGCCTGGGTGGAGAAACTGCAATTAACGACGCGGACGCCCAAGGTGTTTGCGTTAGACAGCAGGTAATCGAAACCTTCAAGGACGTAAACGAGCGTCAAGTCGCCGGCGCTCAGTCCAACCAACCGGGCATTCGGCGCGACGCCGCTGAACTTTCCGCCAGAGAGGCTGCCGTTGCCGGCGATAACGCCACCCACGAAAGTGCCGTGCCCATAGGCCTGGTCAGTGTTTGGCAAACTCTCTGAATTGGTCGGGTAGTTAAACCCAACAGAAGCGCTCTGTGTGCTCGCCAGCTTTATGTTTTTCGTGACGCGTCCGGAAAGGTCGCCATGTGTTGAGTCGATACCGGTGTCAATCACCGCGACAGTGACGTTTCTGCCGCTAACCGGCAGACCCCGGTTCGTGCTGGTAATGTCGGTATCTTTCCAGGCGCGGTTAACGCCCGTCACTGCCCTTACTTCAGGTTCGCTGGTCAGACTTAGCGTCCGGTTTCCGTAGATTGATCGAATCGCCGGCAACTTCGAGATAGCAAACATTTGCTCAGGCGTGCCGGTAACGGTAACGGCCGGGAGAACACGAAAACGGGTTCCGCCAACAATTCCGATTCGCTGTAATTCTGCCAAATCCGATTCCGTAGGTAAGTGGTGATAGACCAGGACCGCATTCACGTTGCTGTCGTCGGTCATCTGGTTCAGTTTAGCCGCCCACTCAGGATCAACGCTCTGTAGACCGTCTGACACCGGTGTAAGAGCGTTGGGCAACAGTCCATCCGCGCCAGTCATGACGATGCCGTCGACGCCCGTCATCACAATTCCGTCCGCCCCCGTCATCACTATTCCTTCGACATCGCTGAATTTCAGTCCATCCGGAGCGACGGAATAAACCACGCCATCCGCGCCAACTGCTCTAACAGAATCTGCTCCGGTCATCACGATACCGTCGGCGCCAGTCATTACAATACCGTCCGCGCCGGTCATCACTATTCCGTTATTGGCTTCGCGCCGTACGCCGTCAGCGCCGGTCATGACGATGCCATCGGCACCGGTCATAACAATCCCGTTGGGCAAAATTACTGTGACTGAGTCGGCACGATATGTGGTCCCGTCGGCGCCGGTCATCACAATGCCGTCGGCCCCGGTCATGACGATACCGTCCGCGCCGGTCATCACGATTCCGTCTGCACTGGTAAAGCGAACGCTGTTGGGATAGGCAACGCCATCGGCGCCGGTCATAACAATCCCGTCAGCGCCGGTCATGACGATCCCGTCGGCACCGGTCATCACAATTCCATTGACGCTGCTGTTGAAGAATTGATCGGCGCCAGTCATGACGATGCCGTCGACGCCGGTCATGACAATGCCATCCGCGCCGGTCATGACAATGCCGTTTGACGCGCTGATATTGAGGCCGGCCATTACAGGCGACACAAATACCAGCACGACCAAAGTCATGGCGATAGACTGGTTTAATTTTTGAATGATGCGATTTGAACGAATCCGCATGTTTAGCAAACTATCACCTCAGTCGGGTTTATCGGCGCAGTCATGCTAACAATCTGGCGAGGTCACCGTCGCTTCCGGGGTCCTGCGTAAACCGCTCAGAATCTGAGCGCCGCCTGCCTATTACCAACCGAACATCTTCCCGAAAGCGTGGGACATTTTAAGGAAACCCTGGCCGATTATTGTTGCGTTGACCTTGTCTTATTCAAACGAAACCCCAAGATTTGACACAAATTAGCCAACCAGCTGCTGGTACAACTTCTTCGTTTCCAAGCTGGGTTCGACCCCTAATTCACTCTGCAACAACCGTTTTAGTCCTTCGTAATGCTCTTTGGCCGCGCCCCTGTTGCCCATCGCCGCCTGTGCCCGCATCACCATGCAATGAATATCTTCCCGAAACTGGTCTTCCCGGATGATGAGCTGTGCCAACTGCATCGCCTTCGGCCAATCTTCAGACGTTTGGGCGACTCCGGCCAGCGCCTCCAGTAACCGCAGGTATTGCTCGCGGTAATACGTGCGTTGCTCTTCAACCCACGGTTCGTAGCTGCCTTGCATGAAATCGCCCCGGTAGAGCGTTAGCGCCGTTTCATAAGACCGGATACAGTCCTGCAACTGCCGCGCTCTACGAGCGTTCTCACCCTCGGCTAGCAGCTTGTCAAACTCCTCGATGTCGATGCGGTAAGAAAACTCGGAATTCAACTGGTAATCGCCATCGCGATAAAGCAGAAAGTTTTGCTTCAGGGGCTGGTTGCTGTTCAGCGCCTTGCGAATGTGGGAAACAGTGGGATGAAAGTTTTTCTCGACTACGTCAAAATCTGTTTCACCCCAGAAGGTGTCGATGATCGTATCTTTCGAGGCCCGATGATGCCGGCGCGAAACTATGAAACACAGAATGTCGCGCGCGCGCCGAGTGGGCCAGGCATCGACAGCCAATGGACGCGTCGGATCACGGAGAATCTCAACCGGTCCGAGCATGTTGATAGTTAGATCTGTGACTGTCTTGGCCGCCAGTGCGATTTCGGAAACCTCGGCGGGAATCTCTTTCAATGCATGTTTCAGTGCGGTCGAAACCTCTTCACGCAAGTCCGGGGGCAGC
>JALZOO010000474.1 GCA_030913905.1 Acidobacteriota bacterium | reverse complement strand
ATTCACGCCATCGCCCGCCTGATGCCCGGCTTGCCGCAAGTCGCCTGTTTTGACACCGAGTTTCACACCACGCAAAGTTGGGTGGCGCAGGCCTCCCGAGTTCGACAGTTAAACGCGTAAGTCACTGATCCATATAGGGGTGCGTTGCAAACGCTCCACTACAAAAGGGTCAACTGGGTGTTCAGGGTCGGCTTTTTGATCGTCAGCGCCGTGAGAATGGCGGTGTGCTCCTGGGTAATCGTGGACAGGCCTGCGACGGGTTGGGTGCTGTTGAGGGTGATTTGCTGATGCTGAATCCGGCGCAGTTTCGAGAGGGCGCGCTCGGGTGAGAGTGGGGTGTCGCTGTTGCGCAAACGGGTGCGCATGACCCGGTACAGAATCAGCGCCATGAAGCAAATCGCTGCATGCGCGCGAATGCGATCTGGCAAGCGATGGTAGATCGGCCCGATCTCGATTTCAGACTTCAGGACGCGAAAACCCCGCTCAATATCAGCCAGCGATTTATAGCGCCTGAGCACCTCCTCGGGCGCAAGATCAGCGGTATTGGTCACCAGCAGCAGCTTGCCGTCCATCAGGCGCGCATGCGTCAAGGCGCGCTCATCGATGGCGTAGCTAAACAATTCACTTTGGAGGTCAACCTTGACGATGCGTGACAGATGCGCGTCGCACACCTCACGGTAAAACCGCGCTCGCGCGCCCCCATCAGACAATTTTCGCCCGCGCCCCTTCTTTCCCGTGTCCTGTGCATCGAGCTTGCCCGTCCACTGCGCCGCTTGCTTTTCCAGAGCCTGAATGCGGCCGTCACGCTTGGCGCCCGCATCGAGCGCGACCTGCGGATCATGCGCAATGATCAGGCGCAGCTGGTTCCATGCCACCTCGCCCAGCACCTCTTGCCTGGCATTGGCGCACTGCGCGGCATGAAACGGCGCCAGGAGATCAACGAAGTCGCCATAACGCCGTCCTGGCACCGCCAGAATAAATTCCAGCGTCCCGCCGCCGGGCAGCGTGATGGCCTGCAGATCGGCCAGGTTATCGGTGGAGAGCAACCCCCGGTCGGCCACGGCAATGACGCGCTTGATGGGAAAGCGCTTGATGATTTTCTCGATGACGGGCTTGAGCGTGGTGACCTCGGCCGTATTGCCGTCAAACACCTCGTGGTACAGGGGCAACCCTTCAGCGGTCTGCACCACGCCGAGCATGACCTGACGCGCAATCACGCCTTCCTTGGACATGCCGAAGTGGCGCACGTCTTCATCGTGCTGCGACAGTCCTGCCGCCCGGATCGTCGTCATGTCGTAGAACACCACGGCCAGATCGTGATCGACCATGGGACGCAGCAAGCTCGACAGGACATCATCGACTTCGTCCTTGTGATCAACCAGCGCATCCATGGCCCGCAGCAGGTGTTGGTGGTCGATGGATTCGGCCATGACGCCGGGCAGGGTCACGGTTTGCAGCCAGCGCAGCACGCCGAGCTTGGAGTCCGGATCGCACAGGCGATTGAGCACCATCACCCGGATCAGGGCCTCGACATCGATGGTGTGACGGGTGGGGCGAAAGGTCTTGCGCAGGCGATCAAAGCCCAGCGAATTCCACAGTTCAGTCAACGCCCAGACATCGCCAAAGTCGCGCGCCGGCTCAAAGGTGACCACCGGCACGGGCGGTGGCTCAGGCAGTGACTTGCCGGTGACGCGCATCAAGCCGGAGATCACCGATTCGAGCTCGCAGCCCAGCTGATCGAGCCTGCCCAGCGTGGCGACGGTGCGCTGCTTGGGGCGGCCTTTGTCGTCGCGATAGGCCTCGACCAGTTGGACGTAGCGGCGTGGGCCGGAGTGGGTGACTTTGATGAACACGCCACTACTTTAATTTCACGACATACAAATGTCAAATACTTTGAAAAACGATAAAACGTGCCATTACAAGAATTTCCAGAATTCGCTTGTAAGCCCTTGATTTACTTCAGTTCAAGACCGGTTCTTTACTGGGAACTGTCGAACTCGGGAGCCCAAGGCGAGTCCACTGCCACTCCTCACGTAATCACCAACTGATGCGCTGATCGATCTGGTAGTCCGGTGCGATCTGTGCCGTTG
>JALZOO010000423.1 GCA_030913905.1 Acidobacteriota bacterium | reverse complement strand
GTTTTCCTATTCACCATTCACGATTTACTATTCACCCGCCAATGATCTATCTCGATAACAACGCAACTACACGCGTCGCCCTCGAAGTCTTCACTGCGATGCGGCCTTACCTTACCGAACTCTACGGGAATCCGTCTTCAGCGCACTCGCTTGGACAAACAATGAAATCCGCCGTGGAACATGCGCGCGGGCAGGTGGCTGAATTGATCGGCGCCGCGGAATCCAGCGAAGTTGTCTTCACATCGTGCGGCTCGGAAGCTGACAACTGGGCGATCGGTGGCTTTCTTGAACAGAACCCAACGCGTCGCCACATCATTACGACGCGAGTGGAGCACGAAGCCGTGCGCAATCTCTGCGAGCATCTGGCGGAAATCGGCTGCGAGATAACCTGGCTCAATGTCGACGGAAACGGCAAGCTCGATTTGGATGACCTTCGGAAAGCGCTGCGGACGGAGACTGGTTTGGTTTCGATAATGTTGGCGAATAACGAGACCGGAGTGCTGTTTCCGATTAATGAGATCGGCAAAGTCATTCGCGAGAATTCAGACGCAGTGTTTCATGTTGACGGCGTCCAGGCAGTCGGCAAGATTCCGATCGATCTAAAGAATTCGGCCGTCGATTTGTTCGCACTCTCAGGTCACAAACTGCATGCGCCGCAAGGCATCGGGGCGCTTTATATTCGCGACGGCGTGAAGCTTCCGCCATTTATCATCGGCGGCAGTCAGGAGCACGGTCGCCGCGCCGGCACCTCGGCGGTCCCAAGTATCGTTGGCCTCGGCGCGGCTTGTGAGCTGGCAAGATCGTTTGACGATCATGAACGCGTCGAAAATCTGCGCAACAAGTTGGAAGACACGATATTGAGAATGATTCCGAATGCTCGCTTAAACGGGACCAGTGATCGATCCAAACGTCTTCCAAACACCTCCAACATTTCTTTCGAATACGTCGAAGGCGAAAACATTCTCGTGGCTCTCGACCAGGCCGGCATCTGCGTCTCCACCGGCTCGGCTTGCCATTCAAGTACCAAAGAATCTTCACCTACTTTGCGCGCAATGAATGTTCCCTACACCGCCGCACAGGGTTCGATTCGATTCTCTTTAGGACGCTACAACACGGAAGAAGAGATCGATTACACGTTGGGGATCTTGCCGAAGGTCATCGACGAACTGGTTCAAATGTCACCATACGACAAAGAGCTCAAAGCGCTTTACGCAGGGCGTGGCTAACAGTCATTCGGTATCAGAACCGGGAGCGGTAGCGACCGGGTCGCCTCTAAACTGACAGGATTGTATGTGGCCGCTTTCACTCGTGTAGCTTCTGTTCAAGCAGACCCGGTTGGTGCGCTCCCGGTTCTGATACCGCACTAACCTTCCCGCTTTAGTCGCCTCGGCTTTACTGATAGAATTTATCCGGACGTATAAGGATCTCGCCGCGTATCGCCTTGGGAATTCCGGCGCCCAACCATGCCGAGGGACAATAATCGCAAATCCCAAGTCATCGGTTGCCTCAGTTGTGCGACCGTTTGCGCAAAAGATCGGTACGGATGGGGATTTTTTACCGACGATGATCTGGTACTCCCTGCGGCTTAGAACATTAAGTTCACGTTTGCAGGTTATCGATTCCAAACGTGTACCGGGCATGCAGATTGCAGCTTAAGAACCGGCACTTTTTCTTGTCATCTTCGAAAGGTCAATCGGAAAACTAATGAGCACAGTTATCGAACCCCCAGTGGAAGCCACTGAAAAGCATCTCGAGGAAGTGGAAACCGTAACCATCCGCTTCGCAGGAGACTCCGGCGACGGTATGCAGTTAACCGGCACGCAGTTTACGAACACTTCGGCGGTGGTCGGCAACGACATCTCCACCTTGCCGGATTTTCCAGCGGAGATCCGAGCTCCTGCCGGCAGCTTGCCCGGCGTCAGTGGTTTTCAGTTGAACTTCTCCAGCCAGGACATCAAGACACCGGGCGATCAACCAAGCGTTTTGGTGGCCATGAACCCGGCGGCGCTGAAAGTTAACCTCGCCGATCTTGAAGATGGCGGCACGCTGATCATTAACACCGACGGTTTCACTCCCGAAAACCTGAAGTACGCGAACTACTCCTCCAACCCGCTCGAGGATGGATCGCTGGCCGGCTACCGCGTACACAAGTTGCCGGTGACCACCCTCAACATGAATGCGTTGAAAGGCAACGTTGATCTTTCACGCAAGGAAATCGATCGCAGCAAAAACTTCTTCGCTCTCGGCGTGCTCTACTGGCTTTACGATCGGCCAATGGAAAACACGCTGCAGTGGATCAAGAGGAAGTTTTCCAACAAGCCGGAACTGGCCAAGGCAAACGAGATTGCGCTCAAGACCGGCTACAATTTCGCCGACACTACCGAAGTTTTCACCACCCACTACACGATCAAGAAGGCGCAGATCGCGCC
>JALZOO010000448.1 GCA_030913905.1 Acidobacteriota bacterium | reverse complement strand
CGCCGTTGCCAAAGCCGACGCTTCCGCCGCCGAGCGCATCACCTCCCGTAGTTAATTAACCGGCAGAGATTTGTTCACCTAATAACGTTACGGATCATTTCCACCAACCGGTGTTCTTCGTCGATTGCTATCTGGACCTCCAGCACATAACAGGGAATTGGCAGATCAAACAGTTGGAGCTTAATGGCGTCCTTGGCTGTCGTTATCAGGGCGCTGGCGCCGCTGTTTTGGGCCTCTGCAACCAGTCGATCAATATCCGACTGTCCGTAAGCATGGTGATCCGGAAAGCTTTTCCTGGAGACAAGCCGGCATCCCTCAGCTTCGAGATGACTGAAGAAGGATTTCGGATTGCCGACTCCGCAAAAGGCTGCCAGCGGTTGAGATAGAATATCGCCTCTGTCGACAATCCTTCCATCGAGACCCCGAAAGCCGGCGGTCACCATGCGCGAAGAAAAGACAGGCACGTCAGGTGCGATTTGTTGAATAGTCCTCTTTACTGATTGCCACTCCTCTACCTGATCAGTACGCGTAACGACTATGCAGTCAGCTCGGGCGAGGCCGGCAATTGGCTCGCGCAATCTTCCATAAGGCAAGGTGTCGCCGCCGCCCCACGGATTGGTTGCATCCACCGTGACAATGTTCAAGTCGCGCGCAATACGAAGATGTTGAAAGCCGTCGTCGAGTACGAACGCGTCTGTCTTCAAACTGCCAACAGCCCACTCCGCCGCAGCCAACCGATCTCGATTTGCGACCACTGCGGCCACGCCGAGCAGGTTGCGCGCTAATAGCAGCGGCTCGTCCCCAGCGTCTCGTTCATTGGCTAAGATCTCGGTTCCACTTGAGACAACCACCTGGGCTTCCGGGTTTGCCCTTCCATCCCCGCGCGTCAGCACGCAGACTTTCTTTCGTTCATGCGAATCGCCGGTTGCAATCGTGCGACACACCCATTCGACCAGCGGCGTCTTGCCCGTTCCGCCCGTGGTAATGTTGCCGACGCTGATAACGGGGACGCCGGGATGCGTAATCCTGAACAAACCGTGCTGGTAGGCAGCGAGACGCGCGCGGGTAACCACGGAATAAGCTGTGCTGAACGGCATGAAGATTAGTGAAGTAGACTTCATGTGGTGGGCGCATCCTGAATGCGAAGAGTCTCGACTTCCCGCGGAGCAAGCGACGATTGAGCGATGATTGTTTCGAGTAGGTTCAAAGCTACTTGCGTCGCTCCACGGTTGTCACGCACAAGCGTCTGTGCACGTTTGCCCAACTCGTCTCGCCGCTCACGGTTGGCAAGTAGAGCAGAAATCGTATTTGCCAATGCCACCGGCGCTTCTGATTCCGGAATGCGTAGTAACTGAATCACAGCGTCAGCTTTTGCGAACGTCTGAACAATCTGGTGGAAATTATGCGTGTACGGACCTGTGATTATGCAGGCGCCAACTGCAGCGGGCTCGAGAATGTTGTGTCCGCCCGACTTGGCAATACTGCCGCCCACGAAAACAATTGCAGCCAGGGGATACATTGCCTGCAACTCTCCAATGCTGTCCAAAAGAATCACTTGGGCTTCTGAATCGTCCGAAGTTCGTCGTGCAGAGCTGCGAATCCAACGCAATCCGTCAGACTCGATCAAACCGGCCACTTCAGTAAAACGCTCAGGATGACGAGGCGCGATCATCAGTCGCACTCCGGAGCTCGAAGTTGAACTTATTTGTTTGAAAGCATCCAGGATAATTCGTTCTTCGGGGGAATGCGTGCTGGCCGCCAGAATGAGCGGGGTGTTGTCCAAACTAAAGCGCTCGCGAAATTCTGCAGTCAGTGAATTGTTGACAGCCATCGTTCCGGCATCAAATTTCAGGTTACCCGACACTTTCGTTTTACGGGCTTCCATTCCCAGATGACGCATGCGTTCGGCGTCAGCCTCCGTCTGCATGATGGCCATGCTGATCGAGCTAAGAACACGAGCCATAAAACCTTTTATCAAACGGTAGCGCCGGAACGACTGCGCTGAAAGTCTGCCGTTTACAATCGCAACGGGAATCCGTCTGAGGC
>JALZOO010000447.1 GCA_030913905.1 Acidobacteriota bacterium | reverse complement strand
GAGCCCGGTCCTGACAAGGTATTTAGCGAAGGTCTCGCTCCAGTCATCGAAGAGATGATGCGCAAGGTGTTGTTCTCAGTGCGGCACCATTTCTCGGAGGTGGTGGCTTTAGTCGGACACGATCATTGCGCCGCCAATCCCGCTTCCAGAGAAGAACACATCCAACAAATCCTGGACGGCGTTGAGGTGATTCTTTCATATAATCTGCATGTGCGGGTCCTGGGCCTTTGGCTGAACGAATGGGGCTCCGTGGAACTATTGTGGGACACTGACGCTTCCCAACCCAGGCGAAGTTCGCTATGAAGACGGCTGAAGCCACGCAAATGCCAACTAGAACCTCGGAACGCAACGCGCCGTGCGGTCGTACTTGACTAGTGTTAAGATGTTTCTGCCCCAGAATCATTGGTAGTAACGGAAATTTGGAGGCATTTTGTGATGGACGAAACAAATGAGTTTGGACGTGAAAAGGGACGCGAGGTGGTAAACGAGCTCTGTGACGCCATGCGTTACATCGGCGATGTTTCCTATGCAATTCTGCCGAAAGACGTGGCACACAACCTGGCTGATCTAAAGAAATCGTTCCTGAAGAATGTGCGCACCCTGATCGATAAAGACCTTGAATGGGTCGACGCCCGTGTTGCGGGCGGGGACCGCGTGCGCGAAGAATGGCAGCAGAAGTGGGAGCGCTGCAAAACAGAAGGAGAGGGCGCACCTGAGCCGGCCAACTGAAGATGGAAGTCTTATTAGCTGACGAATACGGATTCTGTTTTGGCGTCGAACGCGCCGTCGAGATGGTGGAAGACGGACTCGAAGAAGGCGTGCGCCCGATTCGTTCGCTGGGGCCGCTGATTCACAATGCCCAGGAGATGGAACGGCTTGGCGAGTTGGGAGTGTCGACGATCGATGCTCCAGTTGAGGCTGACGCCGACACTATCGCCGTTATTCGCGCGCATGGTGTGACGCCTCAGGTGCAGAAAGATCTGGAGGGACGCGCCGCCAAGGTCATTGATGCGACGTGTCCGTTTGTTACCAGAGTTCAACATCTGGCCGAACGCGCGGCGAAAGACGGTCGCGATGTGGTTGTCGCCGGTAACCCGGACCATCCGGAGATGATTGGTGTGGTTGGTTATGCGCCCGACAACACTTATGTGGTTCGCGACGCAAGCGAAGTCGGCGCGCTGCCGCAACTGCGGTCGCCGCTGGTTGTCTCGCAAACTACCATCAAGTTAAAGACATTCCTCGAAGTTGCAGAAGCCGTGCGAGCAAAGACCGACGCAGAGCCGCAAGTGGTCAACACGATTTGCTCAGCCACGCGCGACCGGCAGGATGCGGCCCGCGCGCTTGCCGGAGAGGTCGACGTTTTCTACGTGATTGGCGGCCGCCATTCCTCAAACAGCGTAAAGCTGCTCGCCGTTTGTCAGGAACAGTGTGAACGCAGCTTCCTGATAGAAACGCCCGCAGAAATCAATCCCCTGGACCTGGCAAGCGTCAAACGTGTGGGCGTAACGGCCGGGGCCTCAACTCCAAACTGGCTTATTGATCAGGTGGTGAAGCGGCTGCACGAGATGGGTGAGAAGGCAGCGGCGTAAGTTCTCAATCGCAGACAATATCCTTACAATTCTTCCTGGTTCATATTCATCTGGTCCAATGCGCTCATAATCTGTCTAGCTTCTTCTGAACCATAGTCAACCGCTTGGCGGCGCAGCGCATCCCGCGCGATATCTGAATCAACCGGATCACTTAGCAACCCAATCAGCACCGACGTCGGAAACTGAGCCAGCGTCTCGTTTGCGAGCGCCCGCACGACAACATACAGCGAACGGGCCAGCTCACAAATTTCGCTTGGGGCGAAATGCGTCAAGGCATCTGCCAGGGCATCGATCCGCGCGTAGTCGCGTCGACTATCCGCGCGGCGAACCAGTTGTGCAAAGACCTCCGCGGACCGCGTCTTCTCCTGTAAGACTGCGGCACAAGTGTTGGCAATCCGACGCAGTTCACCTTTTTCGACTTCCAATGAAGATTCAGTTTCCGAGGCGCGTTCATCCAGCGCTGTCAGCAGCAGACTCAATTCGTGGTCTGCGCGGGCGTCGTAGGGCGTGCTGGGAGCGCTCGGAGTCCGCGACGACACTGTGTGGTTGGGTGTTTGCAGTGCGCGCTCCACGAGTCCGCGAGTCGTTGGTCGCAGTTCCGACCAAACGCTGGCGACGCGGCCGCCTAAGTCTTCAATCGTTAGTGACAAAGCTCCGAAATTCTCCTTAAAGCAGCGAAACAACAACGGGAAAACTAAAACGGCGTACTATACGCGATGGGAGAAAGAAAAAACAGTAGGCAGTGCGGCTAGGAAGCAGGAGCAGGATGCAGGAGGCGTAAAGAGTCAGGGAGTTGTACTTCCTGCGTCCTGCCGCTGCCTCCTTCGTCCTGTCAGTGGCTACCGTTGCCCGGATTGTGGTCCTTTATCTCGGCAATCTGCGGGAATGGAATCTTGATGAGTTCACCATTGGCACATTCCATCTTGACGCTCGGGGTCGTGAGGGCTTGTGTGGTCTTCATGCTGCGGACGACGCCGCGCACGCGCTTACCGTCAATCATGACGATCTCGATGTTATCTTTGCCGTAGAGCGGCTGGAGCGCCGCAAGTGCTTTAGTAACTTCCACGTTGGCATTTCCTCCAAAGTCCTCACCCCATGGCGAACTTCTAAGCTTGAGAGATATTGCACGTAACCCCAGCGCATGTCCATTAGCGTCGGAACGTGTCCTTCGCAGAGCACCTGACGTGCCAGCGTTGGAAGCAAAGAGCAGGCATAGGTAAATACTGCATTTGACTCGATTAAGTCCGAGGTTCGGTATTAACATATCGCCATGAATGCAACCGGAACGCTCCGTTTGGCGTATAGTCGCTTGACAGCGATTTTAGTTGTATTCGATAACGAAATCCGACAGTTTTGAGACATCTATGACGCCCGAAAGTGATCCAGCGGTTACGACCTGTGTGAACTGCCACACTCCGATGCCGAAAGAACTCCGCTTCTGCCGCAACTGCGGCTTTCGCCTGGGCGAGGGGCTGGCTGAATACACCGAGACAGTTCGTTTTCAGAACGCACCACCGGGTACGTCACCCGGTAACAGTTCAGCGTCCTTCAATCCCTACGGCGGCGCCGGCGGAGCGATGGCCGCCTATCCGGCCGGTCGGATGAAAAAACGCAAACGCCGGATGAGTGGGATGACCTGGATGTTTTTGGGCTTGATCATTTTCTTCATCGCCGCCGGTGTCTTCACGGCGGTTATCAAGTCCGTCAGGACGAACATGCCGGCTGAATTTGCTCAGGCAGTCGCACCACGATCATATGTCGGCGTTGATAATTTTGATACGACTGATGGTGGTGTGACGTTTGAGAATGTGGAGCCGCCCGGTTCACCCGCTGACAAAGCCGGACTTGTGGGCGGCGACGTCATCACCAGCTTAGATGGTCACGTGGTTACTGACGATGATCAGATCATGGATCTTTTGGGAGCAACGCCAATCGGTAAAACGGTCGACGTTGTTTTCATTCGCGATGGCGAAGCGAAGACAACGAAGCTCACCACAATCTCGAAAGAAGAACTGGAGCGATTAGAGAAGGAGTTTCGTAGCCGCCCCGTAGGCAGAGGATTGTTTGGTTACGAGGAGAGCAACACTGAGCGTGTTCCAATAGCGGGAACCAAGATGTTTGGAGTGCGCCTGGACGAAGTTAGCCAGAGCAGGCCGGCCGACATGTCAGGTATCAAAGAAGGCGATGTCGTGATCGAGTTTGACGGTGTCCCAATCCGTACTGCCGACGAACTCCTTTCACGCATCAGGCGAGCGATTCCGTACGATACCGTCAAGGTCGTGGTAATGCGTGGCGAAGAACGACTCGAGATTCCCGTGAAGATGGGTAAAGCCTAAGCAGTCGCCAGTCCAGAGTCGTCATTTGGTTACGTAGTCTCTTAATCGAGCTTCCATTTCGCAGCGCATCTCTTCCCGCTGTTCTTCAGTTTCGTCTCTCTCAAAAGTTTCAAAGAGTGCGTAGGGGTTCTCCGACAACAGTCTTAACTCCCACGCTTCGCGCCCTTCATGGGACGGACGCGAGAACCACAATGCGTCAACTGTCGACTCTGCGACTTGTGCTGTTTTGAAAAGCTCGGGCGATGACCCAAGCTCGGCGCGCGTCGCCGCTGTTAGAAGCACGCGCCGCAACTGCCAGCCGTGTTTCTGGTATACCCCGAGAATCTCCTCAATCAGTTGGTGCGCTTCCATATCCTCGTCCTCGAGAGCTTTGCACAGAACGTAGAAAAATCAGTCTCCGCAACGGTACAGAACCGGGAGCGAACCGGGGTCCCCGCGCGGGCAGCCCGCGTGGGGTGGTGGTAGCGACCGGGTCTGCTTGGACAGAAGCTACGCGAGCGAGCGCAAAAAAATCCCCTTCGATTATAAGCGACCCGTTCGCTCCCGCTCCCGGTTCTGATACCGAGTGCCTGTTTGACGGTACCAGCAGACGACCCCTATGATCATCCCTCCGGCGAACAGCCCTGCGACAGCAACAGTTGAGTGTTCTAAAAGCTTTTCTATAGCGCTCTGGCGAATGGTCTTAGATTTGAAAGTAGCATTACTTCCATTCGCGAGGTGTTCGTGGCGCCAGGCGTTTCCGAAGGTTTTATTAATCTTTATTCTGTTGAGCCACACTGTCGTGCGCTCGCAAAGCAACAGCGCTGTCATGACGAGTGCAACGAGCCAAAGAGAATCCTACCCAACGATGACCTCCGACGATAACCCAAAGCCGTCCGCACCTTTTTACGAAGTGTTGCGCAGGGCGCTAAAAAAACGAAAGACAACGGTTGAAAAAATCTGTCCCCCATTGGATTCCGTCGCGCGTCGCGTTCTTGAAGAGTATGGGGCCATGTTTTTGGCGAACAAGAAAGTAAAAACCCCCCCGGTTTGCCTTTTCACCAGCGAAGCCGAGGTCACCAGATTTCACGATGAAGTCGATTATGTGACGGAAACAATTGACGGCGCCGATGTTGAGCTGCAGAAACCGGCGATGGAGGCGTTGTTGAAGGCGCGCGAGGAAGCGCAGAAGGAAGGCCTCGATATCACGCCCCGCGACGGGGCGGAAGCTGCGCGTCGCAGCTATGACGATAGCCTGCAATTGTGGAACACACGCTTTCTGCCCGCACTCGACTACTGGATGTCGCAGGGAAGGCTGACCGAAGATGACGTGACGCGGGTGAAAGGTTTGCCGCTGCACGACCAGATTGCCGCGGTGCTGGAACTTGAAAAGAGTGGCATCTACTTCAGCAAAGATCTATCCAAGTCGATCCTGTATTCCATCGCCGCACCCGGCACGTCTCAGCACATTGCGATGCTCGCTTTCGATGTGAACGAGTTTGACAATCCGCGCGTGCGTGAAATTCTCGCCAAGCATGGATGGTTTCAAACCGTGCTCAGCGACCTGCCGCACTTCACTTATCTGGGCCTTAAGGAAAAAGATCTGCCGAAGAATGGATTGAAAAGTGTCGAGGCCGATGGTCAGATTTTTTGGATCCCCAACGCAGTGGATTTACCCCAATAACAAAATGAGCCACGCCAGATTCGACGATGCCGCACAAGCGAACCTCACTGCCTGTGTTGGAGAGATCGAGAAGACAACTGATGCTGAATTTGTGCTGATTGTTCGCGCTCGCTCCGGTTCCTACCGTTCTGCTGATTACCTGTTCGGATTCATTTTAAGTTTCGCCGCTCTTCTATTTCTGCTTTTCTCGCCTCTTAGTTTCAACGAGTACTGGGTGCCGATAGATGTCGCACTGTTGTTTGTGCTTGGCGCTATTCTTTCGTCTCGTGGTAGTTCCATTCGACGGCTGCTCACGACAAAGAAGCACCGCGCCCAGGCAGTACGCACGCATGCCGCAGCGATGTTTTATGAAGCGGGCATTGCAAACACTGAGGCCGAAATGGGTGTTCTCCTTTACCTCTCGCTGCTTGAACGCCGCTTGGAGTTGATTGCTGACCGCGGGGTCTTGAAAGCTGTGCCTGCGCTGGAGTGGAATCAACTAATGGCTGAGCTGCATCGCGTGGGCCAAAGGCCGGAGCCCGAGCCGTTAATTGAGGGGCTCAGGAAACTCGGCATCCTGTTAGCCACACATTTGCCTGCAACCGGCGAAAACCCGAACGAATTACCCGACGCACCTCGCTTTGAATTGAAATGAAGTCACGCGAATTCGCACACCTTGCCCGAAGCAGCGGACGTAATGGCAAACCCTGCCGTGCGGCCGAGTGGCGATCTACGCGGCGTATTACGTTGCGCTGGACGGGCATCACAGGGCTGTGGGTTACGTTCGCCGTGTTGTCTACTTCTGAAGCGTTTGCGCGTGTCGGAGGAGGACAGGGATATGGGGGCGGTGGCGGCAGCGGTAGTGACGACGGCGGCGGCGCGGTTATCTATCTACTCTTTCAGCTGATTCGTTTTTTGTTTTATCTAACGATTGAGTATCCCGTCGTAGGCATTCCACTCGACATCATCGTCATAGCTGGCGTCATTTTTTACTTCGTGAGGCGCGGCCGGAGAAGTTCTGAAACCTTCACGTCAGTCCCAGGCACAATCACGCTCGGTCTTGATACCCACACCAGGCGCAAAGGTTTTACTCGAGAGTTTGAACAGCTACGGCGATTCGATCCCAACTTCTCCGAAATCGTCTTCACTGACTTTTCTTACGCGCTTTATGCCCGAGCACATGACGCCCGCGGTCGCGGTCCAAACGAATTGGATCAACTATCGCCTTATCTTAGCGAGCAAGCGCGCAAGACGCTGCTGCAGTTAAACCCACAAGGTCTTCAGGAAGTGAAGGGGATCATTATTGGTGCCATGACCGTCGCCAATGTGCGCGGAGTCGAAACGCCGCTCGTCTGTATCAGCCTCGAGTTCGAAGCGAATTACACAGAAGTTGTGAAAGTAGACGACCAAGTAAAGGAGATGACTTATTACGTTCGCGAGCGTTGGGATCTGGAACGAAGGCGCGACGTATTGTCGCCGCCTCCGGCCCAAGCGACGGCGCTGCATTGTCCCCGGTGCGGTGCGCCTCTCCAAAAAGACACGGTTGGCGCTTGCGCTTTTTGCGGCGTGCGTATCGAGAGCGGCGAGTTTCAGTGGTTTGTGCGTTCAATCGTTCCGCACCATCGCGAACCGAAGGGTCCGCTGCTTACTTCGGATGTTGCCGAAGCAGGCACTGATTCTCCGAGTGTCGTTCAACCCAACTTCGAAAACATTCGCGCGGCGTTTGAAACGAACAATCCCACTTTTTCCTGGGGCAAGTTTCAGGCTCGCGCACGATTGATCTTCGATGAACTGCAGGGCGCCTGGTCTACTCTTAACTGGGAACGCGCGCGCCCACATGAAACTGACAACCTGTTTCAGATGCACCAGTACTGGATTGATGCTTACCAGCGCCAGCAGCTCCGCAATGTCCTGGACAAATGCACAGTCACCGCGATGCAGCCGGTCAAGATTAAGGAAGACGCGTTCTACAATTCGATCACCATGCGAATCGGCGCAGAAGGGTATGACTACACAGTAGACACCGGCGGCAGGATTGTTAGTGGCTCGAAAAACAATCTGCGGCAGTGGAGTGAATACTGGACCTTCATTCGTAACCGCAACGCACAGCCGGTCGCCGCACGAGTGGATCTCAACTGTCCGAACTGCGGCGCGCCTCTCAAGGTGAATAATGCCGGCGTTTGTCAATTCTGTGGGGGGAAGATAACCTCAGGAGAGTTTGATTGGGTGTTATCGAAGATTGAACAGGACGAATCCTACGCTGGTTGACATCCAAATGGCGCCGACCGACATCGAACCGCCTCCGGGAATTCAATAAAACCCCGTCATGACAGCGTAATCCGAGGATGGAGCTTTCTGTGAAACGTAGTTTACTTCTGTTCCTACTAACCTGCGCGTTGTTGGTTAGTCCAGCAGCGTTTGCAGGGCAGCGGCGGGCAACACAACAACCGCGCCCCGCGACTGCGCCGCCACAAACAGCGGCCGCTGCTCGATTGCCGCAGGCGCAGCTTGTTAATCACAAACTGGCAAACGGCCTCGAAATAATCGTTCTCGAGGATCATTCGATACCGCTCATCAGCATCGAAATAGCTGTTCGGAACGGTTCATACACCGAGCCTCCGGAATTGAACGGACTGTCGCATCTTTACGAGCACATGTTCTTCAAAACCAACCGGGCGATCGCGAACCAGGAAGATTACATTCGCACCATCGGACACCTTGGTATTGCCTACAACGCACAAACGCGTGAAGAAGTAGTTAATTACTTTTTCAATACCACGACTCCAAATCTGCGCACGGCGATGCAGTTCATGCGCGATTCCATTCGTTATCCGCTGTTTGATCAGCGCGAGTTTGAGCGCGAGCGGCAGGTGGTGATTGGAGAAATCGATCGCAACGAATCGAACCCCTTTTTCCCCATGATCCAGGAGATGAATAAGCGGCTGTTTTCTAAATACACGAGCCGCAAAAATCCTTTGGGCAGCCGTGAGACTGTTTCGGCCGCTACGACCGACATGATGCGTCTGATTCAGGAACGCTATTACGTTCCGAATAACTCTGCGTTGGTTATCACCGGGGACGTAAATCCCCAGGAGATTTTCAAAATGGCCCAGGAGCTTTACGGAGACTGGCCGCGTCGTGAAAAGGAACCGTTTGTTGAATTTTCGCTTGTCGAACACCCGCCGCTGACCCGAAGTGAGGGAATGGCGATCACTCAGCCCGTACAAAATGTAACTATCAATATTGGTTGGCAGGGCCCTTCGATTGGTAAGGATGACGCTTCGACTTATGCGGCAGACGTCTTCTCCTTCATTCTGCAGCAGCCTAATTCACGCTTTCAGCGGGCGCTGGTCGATTCGGGACTCACGACGGGGGCGGCAATCGGCTACTACACTCAACGTAACGTTGGTCCCATCTATCTAAATTTTCAGACGACACCGGAAAAAGCCAATGCGGCAATCGAGGCTGCATATCGTGAGATAGCGCATTTTAACGACAAGGATTACTTCACTGACGAACAACTTGAGAGCGCAAAGGGTTTGCTGGAGGCCGACGATCTCTACTCTCGAGAGAAGTTAAGTGAGTACGCACACACGCTCAGCTTCTGGTGGTCTTCCACGGGCCTCGAATATTTCCGGGGTTACCTCGGACGTTTGCGAGGCACGTCGCGGGCCGACATTAGTCGATACGTGACGACATATATCCAGGGCAAACCTCACGTTGCTTTGGCTCTGCTTTCACCCGAAGCACAGGAAAAGATCAAATTGCAGCCGGATGATCTAATAGGCAAATGAAGAGCATGAATACAAAGGTCAGGGGCGCGCAATTGTGCGGAAAAGAATGCGGGCGAACCGGCAGGTTTGTTCAGGTGTTATTGCTTGCATGTTCGATGCTGGCGCCTGTGCCCTGGACACAAGGCCAGGCGGTGCAGGAGGGGAAGCCAGCAGCATCGACCGGGACTATACAGAGCGCGCAAAGCGTCGTCGCCAAACAAGCGGCGATGGTCAGCGAGTTTGAAGTCAACGGATTAAAGGTCCTGGTCAAGCGACGCGAAGGCAGTCTCACGGTTTCCGCCGGTCTTTTCATCAAGGGCGGCTCACGAAACATTACTGCTGCGAATGCAGGTATCGAAGCCTTCATGCTGGATGCGGCGAGCGAAGCCAGCGCTGCATTTCCGCGCGCGAGAATGCGCGATGAGCTGTCGCGCATGGGAACGGCGATCGGGGCGAGCGAGAACTATGACTTCTCGGTCTTGTCTCTGCGTTGCACCCGACCAAACTTCGATCGTTCCTGGGAAATCTTCACTGATATTGCTCTGCGTCCCACCTTCGCCAGAGAAGATGTTGCGCTGGTCCAGGAGCGGCTGGTGGCAGCATTGCGCGACGACACCGACGATCCGGATACGTATCTCCAACGTCTTCACGAGCACGTTGCCTATGCCAGTCATCCCTACCTGAACTCAGTGGAAGGAACAGCCGAGACAATAAGCCGGTTAACCCCCGAGGATCTGCGAACCTACCATCGTAAGATGTTGGAAACATCCAGGCTGCTGCTGGTGATCGTGGGTGATGTTGATTCAGCAAAAGTGCGCACGCTGGTGGCCGGCAGTTTCGCCAAGTTGCCGAGAGGAACGTACAAACCAGAACCCGTGGCCCAGTTGAATTTTGAGAAGCCCTCGGTCGACATTACATCCCGGAGCCTGCCCACTAATTACATTCAGGGCTTTTTCACGGCGCCGCCGCTAAACTCTCCCGACATCTACCCGATGCGGGTAGCTATTTCGATCCTGCGCTCCAGGGTTTTTGAGGAAGTGCGCGCTAAAAGAAATTTGTCGTATGCACCGGAAGCTTTCCTGCGAAGTCAGGACGCAAACATCGGCGGGATTTATGTAACGGCGGTAGATGCGAACCAGTCGGTCCGGCTAATGCTCGAAGAGATTACAAGACTGCAAAAAGAGCCACTCGACGATCAGGACATTCAGGCTGTCGTGGCCCAGTATCTAACCTCATATTACCTGGGCCAGGAAACCAATTCCGCTCAGGCAGTGGAGTTGGCGCAGTATGAATTGCTTGGCGGCGGCTGGCGCAATTCGATCAACTTTCTCCAACAGTTGAGTGCGGTAACCCCTGACGATGTGCAGCGCGTAGCTGAGAAATACATGCGAAATATTCGTTTCGTGGTGCTCGGCGACCCGAAGAGTATCGACACTCGCATCTTCACTGGGCAGGCTGGCGGACAGTGAAAGGCAGAGCTGGAGGCAGGGGCAGGGCAGGAGTAAGAAGCAGAACCAGATTTTCCATTTGTCATTTCTAAATTTCCATTTGTCATTCGCCAACCAGTACCGCGAATAAATTAGAGGCGCCCGGAAAGGATTTCCGTAGCGCCTCTTCACTTGTAAAGTTGTTACTGCTTACTGCTTACTGCTTACTATTTTTCCAGTCGCGTTTCGCTCACAAACTTTCCGTAGAGTTTCACGTCAAGCTCGCGCAAGGTCTTTGCTGCCGCCAGCGCCATTCGTTCATTACCAATCTCGAAATAAGCCACCGCAAGATTGTATTGAGCGTCAGCATTACTGGGGCTTAGGCTGGCGGCATGGGAATAAGAAGCAATCGCTTCAGTCATCCGCCC
>JALZOO010000392.1 GCA_030913905.1 Acidobacteriota bacterium | reverse complement strand
CGCAAACTAACAGTTTGCGTTACACAGCGACGGAACTGACGTTCGCGTATTTCGTAAGGCGAGTTTGCGATTGAATGATTACATGGCAGCCGCTCCAATAAATGTTACGCAACTGCTGATCGGCTGGGGCAAGGGCGACAAGCAGGCGCTGGATCAATTGGTGCCGATCGTTTACGACGAATTGCGACGGCAGGCTGCGCGGTATCTACGGCATGAGCGTGTCGGCCACACGCTGCAGACAACTGCCTTGATCCATGAGGCTTACCTGCGGCTGATCGATCAAAAGAACGTCGAGTGGCAAAACCGCGCACAGTTTTTTGGTATCGCCGCGCAGTTAATGCGACGCATTCTGGTCGATCACGCTCGAACGAGGAAACGTGCAAAACGCGGTGGATCTGACATAAGGGTCTCGCTGGGAGACGCCGACGCATTCGTTAAGGCCCAGGAGCTTGACGTGGTAGCCCTAAACGAAGCGCTTGAGAGGCTGGAGCAGATCGATGAGCAGCAGAGTAAGATTGTCGAGTTGAGATTCTTTAGCGGACTCACTGTTGAGGAGACCGCGTCGGTTTTGAACATCTCGCCCGCGACTGTAAAGCGCGACTGGAGTATGGCAAAGGCGTGGTTACATCGGGAAATTAGTGGCGAAGCTGATGAGTAACGTGAACCCACAGGATTGGCAAAAGGTGAAGGCCGTGTTCGAGGCCGCGCTTGCTCGGCCGATGGGAGAGCGCTCCCGCTTTATCGAACAAGCGTGCGCCGGCAATCCTGCGCTACATAAGGAAGTGAATTCCCTGCTCAGATCCTACGATAAGGCAGACAGCTTCATGGAAGCGCCCGCGGTGGCTGCCGCAGCCGAGTCATTGCTGGGCCAACAAGACAAGCTCGCTGTCGGAGAGAAACTGAAGCACTACGAGATTATCTCCCTTATCGGTGAAGGTGGGATGGGCGAAGTCTATCTTGCCAAAGACACGATTCTCGGCAGGCGCGTAGCTCTCAAACTCCTGCCCCCTTACATTAGTAACGACCCTGATCGCTTGCGCCGGTTCAAGCAGGAGGCTCGCACCGCATCTTCACTCAGTCATCCGAACGTCTGCGTTATTCATGAAATAGGCGAAGCCGCTGATGGACGTCCATTCATCGCGATGGAATACATCGAAGGCGTAACCCTTCGGCAGCGCATTAAAGAGACGGGTATGAAACTGGGCGATGCGCTGGATATCGCCATCCAGACCGCTGACGCGCTCACGGCTGCTCACGAAGCGGGTGTAGTCCATCGAGATATCAAACCTGAGAACGTCATGATTCGGCGCGACGGTTACGTGAAGGTGCTCGATTTCGGGCTTGCGAAGTTAACAGAGCGCCGAGATTCCCACGACGGCAAGTCGCAATCTACCTTGATGGTCAATTCATCGCCGGGATCGGTTATGGGTACGGCCGGTTATATGTCGCCGGAGCAAGCGCGCGGCGTTGCCGTTGATGAACGCACGGACATTTGGAGCCTTGGAGTGGTGCTCTATGAAATGGTATCCGGCCACACTCCCTTCGCCGGCGCTACTCCGACTGATGTTGTTGTTGCGATCGTCGAGAAAGACCAGCCTCCGATCTCCAAATACATCGGCGACGTACCTGCCGAACTTGAACGCATTGTGAAGAAGGCGCTCAGGAAGGACACGAATGAGCGCTATCAGATAGCCAAAGAGATGGCGATTGACCTTCGCAGTCTGCGAAAGGACCTGGAACGAGACTCTCAACTCGAGCGTTCAATCGTCCCTTCATTTTCCGCTGCGCCGGGGGCAGTCACAGGCGGGGACATTATGAAGGCACCCACGGGTCGGGATAAGGCGATCGATACCGATCAACTCGAAGCCTCACGAACGACTACGGTGGCGCCGCATCTTTCACGAAGGCGCTTGCTTCCAGTATGGCTCGCGCTCTCGGCACTAGTTATCGCCGCTGTTGGTTTCGGTATCTATAAGTTCGCGAAGAACTCCGAAGTTAATGACGTCCCGCGGTTTCAACGAATCAACGTAACGAAGTTGACGACGAACGGTAACGCACTCTTCGCTGCCATCTCGCCGGACGGGAAATATGTCGCGTATGTAAAAAGCGAGGGTGGGAAGGAGAGCTTGTGGCTGCGTCAGGTGACAAGCGCAGGAAATCTCGAGGTGGCTCCGCCGCGAGAAGGCCATTACCTGGGAGTCGCATTTTCGCCTGATGGCGGTTCAATCTATTACGGGTACACCACCACCGGCGCAAATGAATCCGGAGAGATATACAAAGTTCCGGTCCTGGGGACCGGCGCGCCGCCCGTCAAGGTTAACCCGGAAGAAGGCCCCAGTAGTCTCTCTCATGACGGCAAACGCATTGCATTCATTCGCCACAGCCGGGGGAACCAAACTGACTCGCTGGTGGTTGCCAACGCCGACGGTAGCAACGAGCAAACGTTGGTCACGCGCAAATGGCCTGATCGATTTGCCTGGGACTGGTCCACGTCGCCGGCCTGGACCAACGACGATCAGAATCTTGATCTGCCACTGATTAACTCTGATGCCAACGGTTTTTACATCACGATTTACGAACTTCGCTTAGCTGACAAGGCCGAGAGAATCATCCCGCTCTCAGCGCAACGATTTGAGCAGCCCAATAGCGTTAGTCTCTTGTCAGACACCTCTGCGGTAATACTCGCCGGCCGAGCCCAGGGCGCTTCATTCGAGCATATATGGTATTTGGGGCGTGACGGGTCGGTCCGTCCACTTACCAACGACCTCAGCGATTACCGCGCGGTCCTGTTGAGCGCAGACTCAAAATCTTTGGTAACAACCCAAACACAATCGCTTGGTAATCTCTGGGTTGCGCCTAAAGGCGAAACCGCTCACGCAAGCCAGATTACGTCTGGCCTCGGTCGTTACTTCGACTTGAGCTGGGCTCCGGACGGCAAGATTGTTTACGCGTCAGACGCCAGCGGGAGCGCAGATATTTTTGAGATTGGAGCGACCGGCGGCAACGTGCGCCAGTTGACCTCCGGTATGAAGCGCAACTATGCGCCCGCAGTGTCCCCGGACAATCGCTTCATCGCCTTTCATTCAAATCGCTCCGGCGTCTTTCACATTTGGCGCATGGATCGCGACGGCAGTAATCCGGTGCAGTTGACCTTTGGTAACTCCGAAAGCCATTGGCCACAGTTTTCATCCGATGGAAAATTCATAATCTATCAGCACTTCGAGGCAGGTGTTACAACCACCATGTGGCGAATTCCAATCGAAGGTGGCACACCGGTAAAAGTTACCGATGGCTTTGCCGTTCGTCCTGCAGTTTCTCCGGATGGAAAATGGCTGGGCTTCTGGTACAACGACGGTCAGCCGAACACTGCCTGGCGCCTGGGTCTTTCCTCACTTGAAAGCGGAAAGCAAATTCGAACTCTCGAGGTGGCTCCCACCGTCCACGTCAATTGGGATACCCTCTTGCGCTGGAGCGCAGACAGCAAGAGCCTGACCTATGTCGATAACCGCGGGGGCGTGGAAAACATTTGGGGCCATCCAATCGACGGCGGCCCGCCAAGGCAATTGACCGACTTTAGGGATAGAGAGGTTTTTTCCTACGATTGGTCGCGAGATGGGAGTCTCGTGATTTCAAACGGCGTGATCACCAGCGACGTGGTACTAATCACCGATGCCGGGCGATGACGATACCAACGTGACTAGATTGTTACGAACGATAGCAAGCCGGTATCAGAACCGGGAGCAGTAGCGACCGGGTTCGTTAGGCATTTGTTCCTATCGCTTCAGTCTCTGATGACCAATGCTAACCCGGTCGCTACCGCTCCCGGTTCTGATACCGAC
>JALZOO010000380.1 GCA_030913905.1 Acidobacteriota bacterium | reverse complement strand
TTACCAACATCACGCGAAAGGATGTGCCGGACACGGCGGCTGCGAAGCTGCGAATTAAGGGCACACTGGTTAAGTCTTTTCGAAACTACTTCGCTGAAGAGACCGCGAGCCGCGACAAGATTTTTGGTGTCTGGGGAAGCGCGGGGTTTCTGGAACTGGCCGCGAAGAATGATTCGGCAGCCAGGCTATTGAACGTAAGCCGCGATGAAGCGGTAGTTGTGAAACTCAGGTAGCCACACGCTCTTCTTCAAAGTTTCCATCAAGTCAAGAAATCTCAGGGTTAGGAAGGGGGCATGCCCCCTTCCTTACCTGAGAGATTAGCTTTCAATAAGGTCTCCCCGGACTTGAGGGCTGCTCAATAATAATTTCAGGGTATAAGAATTTCAGACGTTAGTACAAGGTGAAGCCAATTTCATTAGCAACCTCCTCGTTCCGTAGGAACGAAATGTTTATAGCCCGTAATGGGTATTCCAAAACAAAGCGCGTGCGGAAGGACTCTCTCGTTCCGCACGGCGACGGACGAGACCGGTCGCCGCGTTGCTATAAACATTTGGCTCCTAACGGAGCCGGGATGTGCGTCTGTATCGCTCTATGCGCTAACTTGTCACCCTCGGTTCGGTTTGTTATCTTCGAACCACGCTGAAAAAGTCATGACCAATAAAGCAAATGCGCCGGCTGGTGCTTCCGCAACTGGGCTAAGGGGAGTTGCGGTTGGCACCTCGTCTATCTCCGATGTGAACGGTGAAAAGGGCGAGCTGATTTATCAGGGCTTCAACATTCACGATCTCGCTAAGCACTCCAACTTCGAAGAAGTTGTCTTTCTGATCTGGAACAAGCGCCTGCCTACTGCGGCTGAACTCTCAGAGCTTCAGCAAGCCTTACGGGCAGCCTACGAAGCTCCTGCCGAGCTGCTCGCGTTGATGAAGCAGTTTCCGAAGGATGCTGATCCGATCGATGTCTTGAGAACGGCAGTTTCCGCCCTCGAGTTCTATGATCCCAACGCGCGTGACGTGTCTCGAGAAACTAGCGTCCAGACTGCGATTCGACTGACGGCACAGTTCCCAACGATCGTAGCCGCAGGTGATCGCATTCGCCGCGGTCTCGAGCCAATTCCACCCGACGCATCTCTGAATATCGCCTCAAATTTTCTCTACATGCTCAAGGGTGAACGACCGTCGGAACGCATCGCGCGCATATTCGATGTTTGCCTGATTCTTCATGCTGACCACGAGTTGAATGCTTCAACGTTCACGGCGCGCGTAGTTGCCGGAACTCTTGCGGATATGTACGCGTCCGTAGTGGCTGCGATCGGGGCTCTTTCTGGCCCACTGCATGGCGGCGCGAACACGAACGTGATGAAGACGCTGCTTGAGATTGGCGAGCTCGAAAATCTCGAGCCTTACCTGAAGAAGGCGCTGGCGGAAAAACGAAAGATCATGGGCTTTGGTCACGCGGTCTACAAGACTGAAGATCCACGCGCGACTCATCTGCGGGAGTTTTCAAAGGAGATGGGGAAGGCGTCCGGAGACAGCAAGTGGTATGAGATGTCGCGCAACGTTGAAGAGGTGATGATGCGCGAGAAGGGTCTGTATCCCAACGTCGACTTCTTTTCCGCGTCGACCTACTACATGATGGGAATTCCCCTGGACTTGTACACACCAATCTTTGCGGTTAGCCGCATATCGGGTTGGACCGGCCACATCCTCGAACAATACGCCGACAACAAACTCATCCGCCCACGTGCCGAATACATCGGCGCCCGCGACGTTGCTTACGTTCCGATCGATGACCGCTAACCATTCTCAGACGACGTCAAGATTCACGCGTACAGTCTTCGACCCGTTTGCTTCGAACCAACAGACCCACTCACTAACCAGGTCAAACTCCAAACAGTAACTGCCTTTCGGCGGTGACTTCAGTGTCGCTGTAAAACTAAGAGTCTCGCCTGGTTGAATGCGCCGAGCATCTTGTGTCAACAGGTGGCGGGAAAAGTCTCGTTCAATCAGTTGGCCCTGGCGGTCAAATAGATGCATACCCAGATGAACCGCCCCGGGCCGCAAATTCTGCTTGAGCAGGTTCTCGTGTTCGTCGAGTATCGGCAGTGGGTAATCAGCCGGGTCTTCGATTCCAGTGGTGGGCAGCCAAACCGAAGTCCCCGTATTTTTAACTACAACGTTACAGGCAATCCGGTCGCTCACGGCGATGCGAGTCGATTGAAGCTTCACATCCAACTCGGCCAATAGACCCGACTGTTGTCGACTGTCGTCGGGTGTTGAAGATTCACCTTTATAAAGAAAAAATACCCGATGGTCCTGCTGATACGCTCGAGTTTCTTCGAGATACTCGTCAAGTTTTTGTCCCTCGACTAGTCGCTCCTGAAATTCTTCAGGCTGTAAAAGAAAAAGCGCCGGGTTAAAGACAGCGAGTTTCATGTTGGTGAAACCTGATGACTGAGCGAGCCGGTAAATTTCTTCAATGTGAATATCATTTTCCACCGTCCGATACATTCGCATCTCGGCCTGGGATTGCTGAAGTTTTGAGTGCTCGGGGCCAGGCTCAGAGAATCCGGCAATGCCGCCGGGCTTTAACACGCGGCCTAACTCCGCGAGGACTTCTCCTGGATTGGGAGTGTGATGGAGGGCGTCAAAGCAGAAAATACGATCCACACTGCGGTCTGGAATTTCGATGCGGCGCCCGTCAAAATGTAAAAACGCCGGTTCAGGTTGATCACCGAATAAGGGTTGGCGGTCATAGAGTTCCCGACCGACTTTCAAAGCCGTTGCCGATACATCCAGCGCAATTACCTTCAGGCCCAGCTGAGTAAGGAAGCGAGAGGTCCAACACGAGCCCGAGCCGAAGTCGAGCACAACCAGTCCGGGAAACAATTTCAACCCTTGCAGGAGCTGGGCGAAACAGCTCAACAGCTCCGGCGTTTCGTTGATATTGTTAAAAGGCTTCGCAAGGATGGAAGGCTCGAGCTGAGCAAAATATTCTTCGGCAGTTCGGCAGGCGCCATCGACTCCCAACTCTTCGATGAGTTGGCGAACTTTAACCAGCGGTTGTTCTTGTCCCATGGGACATAAGTATACCGACCATGGATCAGTAACTCACTTGATAATGTTCGGTTGGCTGAAGGCTTGGGCAAAGACGATCTGCGATGGCGCGGGTTCGTTCGCCGCAACGGTATCCACGATTCAACGCGAACTGGCTAAGGCGTTGTAAGAGCGGCTGTGTCTTTTGTCCCCGTCTCTGACATGTAATAGCCCTTGCGTGAGCTCACTTGAAGCTTGCGCAGTTTTCCTTTCGCGTCGGGAGCTTTCACGCGCACTTCAAGGTTGTGCAATCGGCCATCAACTTTTTCGCCTTCCGCGATTTGGAAGCCCAGACTGTAGCGCCGGGTTTCAAAATCCTGATCTTCGAAGTAGGCGACCTTCATGCTCCCCGCTTCCGCAAGTTGCCGTTTTTGCCCGCCGGCGATCCGCGCTGCCACGACGGGCTGTCTTGATTCCAGCCCTGGCCAGAAATGGAATTCCTTTGTGCTTGACGTTATAGAAACGCTCGATGGCTTTGACAACATCGCCGAACTCCTCGCCCTTGGCTTGCACTATTAGGCAGGGGAAAGTGAGCGAAACGAACAGCAAAGAAAGTGTGATGAGTCTCTTCATTGGCCACCCGCTCGCTATTCAGTTTTCTTCTTTGCTTTTGGCCGATCGGACCGATCGAGTTCCAGATCGGGCACGCCAAAATTGCCTTCGAGCTGCTTCAATTTCTCGAGGTCAACAGGTCCCACGATATTGACCACCGTGATCTCTTTCGGCTCGGTGGCCAGTAGCGCTAGTCCTCCAATCTGGGTGCCGTTCATCATCAGATAGACCTCGACGCTGCCTTCCTTCCTGCTTTTCACATCGACAATCCTGCTCCAGGCTGGATTGCGCAGTTGCGAGCGAATCGATTCAACGTCGGCCGGCGTGTATTGACCTTCCGTTTCAAACTCAAAGGTCTTGACGTAAATTCCTTTCAAACCATTGACGAGATCCTTCACCGAAGCTTCGTCGGAATTTTTGTTGGAAAGGAATTTCGCCGCGAGCTGCATCAATCGCTCGTCAATATTGACGTCTACCGTCTGACTTGCTTTTGGAGCCAGCGCATCGAGTTGGCTCGTTCTGATCCGAGCGTCCTGTGCCGCAGCCGTGGCGGCAAAAACGGCAATTAGCGCGGAAAGCAATGCCAGTTTTGTTAAAGTTGATCTGAGTGACTTCATAATTACTCCTTCATCCGACCTTGTGTTGATTGTGAACTGCGTTGCCCACCGTTTTCCTTTGAGCGAGATTCAACTTAGAACTGGTCACCCGCAGCGCCAGCATTAACTGGTCTTTCGCGGCTTTGGCTTCGGCAACCTCAGCTGCAGAGATGTTTGAATTCCGATATGACGAACGACGCGTGCGGCTCCTATTTGACGCGACTGCCTTTCGATCTGAAGTCGCCGGCGCTTCCGGCAACTCCTCTTTTTCAGGTGTGCGCGCATCGGCCGAAAGGTTGTTGAGCTTTTTCTCGTCGGGACCCAAAGCGGCTGTCTGAGTTTGCGTGGGCTGGGGCTTCGTCTCGGCAAATTCAACCTTGTTGCGCTTCTGCATCCCCAGCCAGACGCCGAGACCTAGCGCGATCAGTGCTACGGCAGCGGCGATCGCCAGAACTCTTGAGTAACGATTTCGACCCGCATCGAATCCCGCTGGAATTTTCAACGGCCGGGGCTGATATCGCAGAGTCCCCAGCATCTCCTCGAGTTCTTTTATCTCAGGATCTGGCTTGCCCGTGCCGTCCCACAAGTAATCGTTGTCGTCCATATTTTTCATAAGCCCTCCTGAAACCCGAGCTTCGCGCGCAGAAGTTTCATTCCTCGATGCAGGTTCACGCGCACCGAAGCCGAAGTTAAACCCGTGCGCATGGCTATCTCCGGTCCCGTCATTCCTTCTACTAACCGCAGCACGAGTGTTTCGCGGTAGGCGTCGGGCAAAGTCCGAATAATCTCGAGTATCTCCGCCGCACGCGATTCACCGCTATCGACGCCTTGAAGTTCTTCAGTGACTTCTTCTGTCGCACGCGTTTTCCGGTGAAAATCCATCGCACGATTGCGAGCGATCATCGCGACCCACGGACCGAAGGAATTTGCATCGCGCAGCGTATGCAGTTTGCGCAGGGCATGCAGAAAAATTTCCTGCACCATGTCCTCGACTTCGCTTCGTGGCATTCGCGCCAACAGTATTCCGTGAACCAGCGGCGCATACAGGCTGTAGAGCCGGCCATAGACGTCCCGGTCACCGTCGAGAACAGCTCTCACGAGCTGCGCTTCTGGTGAAAGCGTTACGCTTTGCTGCCTGGCCGCAGCTGCTTCCTGACTGGCCATCATTAGCGTGTCGCCTCTTGCCTGTAGTTCATACATAGCGCTTTTTGGGTAACATCTTGCCGTGTTTCTCTGGCATTGCGTGACACCGATAAGACGGGTGGGGAGGGGAGAGTGTTAACAGGAACGCCCGTGGCTAGTTTGACACTGGAACCCGTTGTGCTTGTTGAGCGGGATTCTCTTGCGAAGTGAGTTTCAGCATCTCTTCGGTTGGAGCAACCCATCCGGTTCGCCATATGAAAAGCGTCGAAAGAATCAGGGCTATCGTGGATGCCAGGCCACCTTCAATCCCGTAGTCTCCGCCGGTCAGCCACGCCGGTCCGAGGTCAGTCCCTCGAAGCAGCGGATTAGGCGCGATTTCAGTGATGCCGCTCACGGGCAATCCAAAGAGCGAACCGAGCGCCCAGTTCCAGGCCCAATGAAGCCCCCACGGGAACCACAAACTCCGCGTTCGAAAGTAGGCTACTGCGAACCATACACCGGCGAGAATCAGGTTCAGGAACGGCAGGCCCTGTTTGAAGTTTGGATTACCAAGATGAATGGCGGCAAAAGCGAGAGACGTTAACAAAGTGCCGACAAGAAAAAGCCCGGCGCGGGTCATCGTCTGCAAAGGATAACCGCGGAAGAGTGCTTCCTCCGCCAGAGCTGCCACTATGAAAAGGGCTGCCGAAAAGACCAGCGTCTGGACCACTTTCAAAAGCATGCCACGACCGGAGACGCTGAAGGAAAGTCCGCCACCGGCAGTGGCGATAGCCGTCGCCAGAGCCAATGAGACGATGCCAACGGCGGAACCGAAAAGCATGTCGCGCAGCCAACGCCGGTGAAACCACAGACCCAATGCGCGCCACGGCAAACCTTCCAACCAACGTGTGCAGATGAATCCGGCTATTAACGCACCCAATAGGAGTAGCGAACGAAAAACGATGTTCTCGAAGAACGAACCCAAATCACGACCGGGCGCGAGGTTGACTGCTACTGCATAGACCAATCGTCCCGCCGTGGCCAGCAGAAATTCGATGGTCACAAACAGAGCCCCGAAGATCAGCAGTCGCCAACCACTGCGAAGACGGCCGGCGGAATTGATGAAGAGTTGACGAAGGTCCATTAGTCGAGGAGATTAACTTAAAGCCGGCTCGATGTGTAGGCAGGTCTGACGAATGCCTGTGCCTAACCCGTGTGATAAACTTCGCCAGCTTCTTGATGAGTAATAACCCGCAAAACACGGCTGTTAATGCCCGAACCGGACTGACTCGTCGTCGCCGAATCATGCTCTGGGCGTCCGGAATCATTGTGTTTCTGCTGCTTTCCATAATAGTTCTTCAGGAGTTGTGGTTATGGACCATCATTCCGCTCGATACAGCCTCGGATACCTTGCTGCTGTACGCGCTCTCGACGCTGAACTTTGTAGCGTTCGTGGTCTTCTCTTTCATCTTCGTGCGCAACCTCATTAAGTTGCGGCGAGAGCGGCGCGAACGGCAATTGGGATCGAAGATAAAGACGCGGCTCTTAATCTATTTCGTGGCTATCAGCTTTCTGCCGATTATCGCGATGGCGATGTTTTCCTACCTCTTCCTGAATCGTTCACTTGAGAAGTGGTTTGGCGGTTTCCCTGCGAGGGTAGTTAACGAGGCACAGGAAGTTCAGCGTGAAGCTGTTGACGCTCAAACACGAAACCTTCACCAGACCGCTTCGTTGCTGGCGGTTGTTCTCGAGCAGCAATCGGAGAGTGAAAGACAACGGACTCTGAATCAGGTCGTAGCCAGTGGACAATTGGCTGCTGTTGAGCTAAGGGATGCCAACGGACAGCTAATCGTGCAGGCCCGCGGCGCACAGTCTGCTGCCGATAACGAAGCGATGGACCGGCTGCTGGGCCAGGCCCAGGCGCTGGAAGGCGCGGCCGATGAAAGCCTGGCGGACGGGAAAGACTTCGATGCGGTCACCGTTCCGTTGTCTGACGGGCGACATTTGCTTGTAGTGGCGTTGCGGCGCGCCGATAACGATTTGACCGAGACGATTACAGGATCGCAGGGTGAGTATCAGAAGTTGGTCGCCCGCCAGCGGAGAGTCCGGCTGCTGGGATTATCCACGCTCGGTTTAATGACGCTGATAATGCTATTCGTTTCAAGCTGGGTTGCCATCTACCTGGCACGAGGAATAGCAACGCCCATCAAGGCGCTTGCCGAAGCCTCGGAACAGATCGCGAGCGGAAATCTGTCTCATCGAGTGTCCACCATTGCTGAAGACGAGCTGGCACTGCTGGCCGACTCGTTCAATCGCATGACCAGCCAGCTTGAAGACAATCGCAGCAGCATTGAAGCTGGGTCGGCTGCTCTGCGTGAGAAGAACCTAACGCTCGAAGAGCGTCGGGACTACATTGAGACGATTCTGCAGTCTCTTTCCACCGGAGTCGTTTCTCTCGATGAGCACGATCGGGTCACGACAATCAACGCCGCCGCCTCGCGCATGTTGAGGCTCAATGGAAAAACAACCAGCGGAGAACAGCTCAACCATTTGATAGCAACCGACGACTGGATTGTCCTGGACCGCCTGCTCCGCCGTGCTCGTCGCGCTGGGCAGGCTGGCGAACAAGCCCAACTGTCTGGCGTCGATGATGGCGCGTCGCTGCCTGTGGCGTTGACGGCGACTGCCCTACGCCCCTCGGAATCTCGAAAACGCGGCGTTGTTTTAGTGCTGGAGGATTTGTCCGAGCTGCTGGCGGCCCAACGCGTTGCAGCGTGGAGCGAAGTGGCGCGGCGGATGGCCCATGAAATAAAGAACCCGTTGACACCCATCCAACTCTCAGCCGAGCGGATCGCCAAGAGTTATCATCGCGTCGCTGGTAACGGCGGAGAGAATGGATCAAACGGAGCCGGCGAAAGAGCAATCGATGATAGTCACGTGGCCGCGGTCATTGACGAGTGCACGGAAACCATTGCTCGTGAGGTTGCCGGCCTCAAAGCCCTGGGCGATGAGTTTTCGCATTTCGCACGTCTGCCTGTGGCACGGCCGGCCACGGCTGACTTGAATGAGGTAATACGTCACG
>JALZOO010000350.1 GCA_030913905.1 Acidobacteriota bacterium | reverse complement strand
GTCGGTCTGTCAGGAGATTTATGTATGTGAGTGCGCTGTCAGGAGAATTAGGTAAGGGCCCTCCATCTGAAACGGACGGGGCCGCATATTGTTTGCAACAATTAGTTTGAGATCGTGTCAGGAGATTTACGTAACTGGACTACTTTTGGGGCAAACGGCATTTCTGCTCCAAAAATCATTTTGATGTGCTTCTGACGAACTGAATGCGTATATGCGGAATCTGAGACGTGGTTCACTTTCGACGTGGCGAGTAAATCACTTCGCCTTGGAGCCAGCCGTTACCTCGTCCTTATGCGCTGCGAACGCTGCGAGAACTTCTCCCTTCTCACGGGCAGGCACTTTGGCGAAGTCAAGCGAGCGCCCCAGCTCGGCCGCGACCTCATCGAATTCCGCTGACGAAATATTCAGGTCACGATGCGCCTCCTCAAGGCCCAAATGAGTTTTACCCGGCTTTGTTGGCGAGAATTTGAACGGCCCGCCTGTGACCTCGCAGACCCAAAGGGTTCGCATGAACTTCAGTCCGGGCAACCTGCCCAAGTTCTGCGTGTGCCATTTCCTGAGGGCTGGGTTCTTCGAATTCTTTCCCACGATCGGGTTCTTCACAATCGCGTCGCTAAAGTGGTCAACTACCGCGGCGATGGCGAAGACGCCGCCAAGTCGTTCATACAGACTCTTCGCGGTCTCCTGAGCTTGCACGGAAGTCGCGACGAGAAGGGCTGCTAGAGTCATTGCTATCGCGAGTGATTTAATGATTGAAAGTTGTGTTTTCATGATTGTATTTCCGCCTGTTTTGCTTTTGTGTATCCGCCCGCCACCATCCTCCGCGATTGCGCAGCGATCTCGACAGCTGAGGTAGTTTTGGATTCGGCGATCAGTCGTGTTACTTCGGCTATCAACTGGTCGCCGTCTGCGGGCTTAACCAGGTATCCCTGAGCACCCGAAACCCAAGCTGCTTCCCGGTCAGTCTCGTACGCCGCTCCTGAGTAGAAAAGAACGGGTGTCTTTAGATCGAACTGGCGTAACTTTTCGGTAAGCTCCGTACCGGAAAGACCAGGCATCCAGTTGTCCACCAGATACAGATCAAAGTTTTGGGTTTTTGCCAGATCAATAGCCTGAACGTTGCTTGCTGAGCAGACTACCTCATAGCCATATTGGGTTAGGACAAAATCAATCAGCTCGCGAGTATCAACATCATCCTCAGTACAGAGGATACGTCCTTTAGGGGATCGCATAGGGGAAGCCTTTCAGTGTTGCTCGGTTCCGAGCGGGTGGCCCTTAGGTTGGATGGACCAGAGTAAAAGGCTTCTGTTGCTGGGTCTGTGCGTTAGCACACATAGCGACTGGGCAGAAAACAATGAAAAAGTAGTTCCGAAAATCCAGCGTACATAAATGGAGGCGCTCACCGCCGAAATCAGCCTCAGTTACTGGCTTCTATTGCGACCTGACCAAGGAGGCCTTTAGTTGTAGAATAGTCGTATTCTGGTGCACGTTATGAGCCGACTAACATGGAGTTGAAATGGTGATCGAAAGACTACGGCCCGGGTCATTGCATGGTCGCGTCACAAAGAGCTTAGGAGTTGCAGATTTTATCCTGACGGAATCGACGTTTGACCCGCACTCGAGACTACCGCGGCACGCCCACGAAAACTCGTATTTCTGTTTTGTGCTACAAGGAGCCTACACCGAGCGATACGGAAATCGAGAAGTTGTTTGCCGGCCTTCTGCTTTGACGTTTCGCTCGTCGTCCCAAACACACGAAGCTCTTGTTCATGGAGCGGACACACGAGTCTTCGTGCTGGAGATCTCTGCCGCGTGGATCGAAAGACTACGCGGAGATTCCCTTACCCTGGAAAGCGCATTTGAGTTTTATGGAGGTGCATTGACGCGACTTTGTGCACGCCTCAATCGTGAGTTTCACAAAACCGACAGCGCAGCAAAATTAGCGATTGAAGGGTTAGCACTCGAGCTTTTGGCTCAGGCCGCGCGACAGCGTTCCGTTGCAATCGGAGCACCACCTCCATGGCTCAAGCAAGCTCGCGAAATGATTGTCGAACACTTTCCCGAAACCCTGACGCTCACGCAGATCGCTCAGGAGGTTGGTGTTCATCCGGTGTACCTGGCCACAGCTTTTCGCCAAAAGTTTGGAGTCACGGTTGGTGAATTTGTTCGCGAGCTAAGAATCGAACATGCCTGCGCCGAACTGAGTAAGGGGGATCTGCCGTTGGCTGCGATCGCTTTGCAGGCAGGTTTCGTTGATCAGAGCCACTTCTCAAAGGTCTTCAAATTGTATGTAGGTACGACGCCGGCCAATTATCGAAGAACTGTTCGTAGTTCTTAAAACAATACAAAATCATAATCTGATAACAGACGGAAGAGTCATCCTTCGGTAACATGTGCGTTGACGCCTTTCGCGGATCCAAAATCTATGACAGATTCCCAAACGTCTGACACCCAGAACATTCAATCGCGCCGCCTCGTTGAAGGTGCTATGAAAATAGGCTTGCTAATATTTTGCTTCCTTTTCTTGCCAACGCAAGAAGTTATCGCACAGGAAAGACTCTCGCCAAATCAGACCGTTGCCAAAAAGATCGAGCCCGGCAAGACTGTTCTCTTCTCAATTGCCCTGAATGATGGTGACTATTTCAACGTTTCGATTGGGTACAAGGGCAGGATCAACTTTTTCGTTATGAATCCCGACGGAACGATTGCTCGCCGGCTTATTGGCTCGCCGGGAGAGGAGAAAGAGTCGTATGCGTTCGCCGCTGAAGGGGCCGGCTCGTATTCCTTCAAGATTGAGAACCCGGGCGACCAATCAGCCACCTATGAATTGGCTATTGGAGGGGTCATCGCACTTAATGAGCGACTTAAACCTCAGCCCCGAAGCGATCCTTATCCGAGCAAACGGATCCAGGCTCTTCGTAATCAGATTGGCGCAGGTCAGACCAACACCGAGAGCATCTGGAAACAAGTAGCAGCTGAGGGCACTCCCCTCACAGAGCCGTATGGTTCAGACGGCAAATATCAACTGGTGACGTTCCTTTGGCGAAGCACGCACGACACGAGAAATGTCTTCGTCAGAGGTTCTTTTCTCGGATTCTCGGTTGGTCCGCCGGCCGATTATTCGATGCATCAAATTGCTAATTCGGACGTTTGGTATTTGACGTTGAAACTCCCCAGCGGCGCTCGGTTTACCTACCAACTGTCGCCGAACGATCCGCTGACGTTTGAAGGTCCTCGCGCCGCACAGCGCGCCGCTACAAGGCAGGCTGACCCTCTAAGTCGACATCCCTTATCAGCTTGTCCGTCAAATGTTAGTAAGTTCAACTGCTCAAGCGTCGCTGAGTTGCCCGGAGCGGTGCCGGAACCCTGGGTCATCGACAAACCGGGAACGCCGGAAGGACGCGTCGAGAAACAAAGCATCAAAAGCAGCATTCAAAAGATCGAGCGTCCGTTTTCGGTTTACACGCCCGCCAATTACAAAGCCGATGGTCCACCAAACGCGCTTTTGATTTTGTTTGACGGAGAAGACTTGCAGGACGACGATCCGTATCGAGTGACGACACTGAACAATCTCATTGCCGCTTCCAGGATTCCACCGACGGTAGCGGTATTTGTTGAGAACGTTTCTCGTCGTCGTCTGGTGGATCTCGTCGCAAGTCCTGAGTTCGCCGATTTTATGGCAAAGGAACTTGTGCCCTGGATTCGATCTCATTACAACGTTACAAAGGATGCGAAGCAAACCGTTATCACTGGCTATAGCGCTGGTGGGCTTGCATCAGCGTATGTTGCTTTGCGTCACCCTGAGGTCTTTGGCAATGTGCTGAGCCAATCCGGCGCCTTTTGGTGGTCGTTTGAACACAACGGTGGAGTATGCGGTTCGCGCTGTCCTGACTCGGGAGGAACTGGCGGGGAGAATTCCAAGGACGCAACCACCGAAGGCAATTTCATGGTTAAGCAGTTCCTCGCCAGTCCGAAGCTGCCGTTGCGTTTCTATCTTGCGGTGGGAACATTTGAACTCGACAGGGACGGTAGTGGCGGTGGCATTCTGGAAAGCACGCGTCACTTGCGTGATGTGTTGCTGGCAAAAGGGTATCAGGTTCACTATCAGCAGTTCGTCGGCGGCCATGATGGTTTAAGTTGGCGCGGCACGCTCGCTGACGGCCTCATCGCTTTGCTCGGAGGTCACTAGAGTCCCACGCACGTTAAGCGTATGGAATCGAACGTCTCGGGCATATCGAGAACGCACTGCGATCCCTTACGGTTGCTCTCGTGCAACAAACCGCTGCCTAGACGTCTGGTTGATCATAAACGGCCTCCCACGGTTTACGATTCACTATCCACGATTCACGATTCACGGTTTTTTCGAAGTTCTAAGGGGTTGTAATTCTCCGCAGTTCTCTTGTATAGATACCCACTAATTACTTGACGACTCACGAGAAGTGATTGGCTGTGGTTAGCAATTCACTTCCCTCACCTGAGAATCATCAAAATTCATTACTGGAGACAAGATGAAAATCTGTCCTATATGTAACCGTACTTATGCTGATGAAACGATGAACTTCTGTCTTGATGACGGCTCAACGTTATCGGACCCTCACGAGCCGGACAAAGCCCGAAGCCTGCCTCCCACGATGCTTCCCAACCCAGCGCCGACTGAAGTGTTGAATCAAGGGTCATTGCCAGCTAGTTCCAGCGGCTCTTTCATAACGACAATACAATCTCCTCAGCCCCCACCCCTGTACTCAGCTAAACCCGAGACTCCACCAACACAAAGAGCGTCGGGCAAGCGATGGGTGGGCATCATCATTGGAGCATTTGTAGTCCTCATAGTTGGCGTCCTGAGCATTGTATGGTTCGCGCAACGCGACGAATCAGATTCGGGACGTGAGACGACGGTTACAAACACCAGGGCGAAGTTGAGCCCTACTCCAACAACAACGCGAGCGGATGATGTATGGAAGGAAAGAAATGACGCTGCTTCACTGGCGGGAGAAAACCTTACTTACTATCCCGGAACAACACCCGAACAGTGCCAGTCAGACTGCGATAAAGATCCGAAGTGCAAAGGATTCACCTTTATCAGAAGGGGCGCATACAATCCCAGCGATCCGCCCATGTGCTACCAGTTATCTGCCGTTACAGCGGAAACATCGCATAGCTGTTGCATCTCGGCCGTAAAACGCTAGAGCAAATTGTTTTAGACGTCCGAAGGACCGGCACATTGAGATCGAGTGTCGGCCCTTTCGGGCCTGGCGATCTCAGTAGGTACTCTGGCCACATGCTTACGCGCGTGGTTATTAATTAATGCCGGCCCTTCGGGCCTGTGCCTAATGTTAGTGCTGGTGCGGATAACACTTTAGTGGTCACGCCCGTCTTATATCTATACC
>JALZOO010000345.1 GCA_030913905.1 Acidobacteriota bacterium | reverse complement strand
ATGTGAATTTCGACCGTCTTCGGCGGAACGCGTGTCTTGGTTGTATGTCGCTCTGTGGCCATGATCCCTCTGGTGCTATTGCTTGCCGATACAAATAAAACTCAAGTCAAAATTGCGCAGTTGGGAAGGTGGCTTGCCCCCGCTTGGAGTTAATGGCATTCAACCAGCGGGGGTAAACCACCCTTCCTAACTGCGAGTAGTCTTCCTTGAGTCATTCTCCGTGCCTCTATGGTCTCTGTGGTGGTTTGAGCTTTTGTGGTTATTTTTTCGCTTTGCTGTAATCGCGCTTGCGCGGCGGAATCAGCGATACATCGATCGGCTCGTACGAAATGACCGGTCCCTCGCCGGAGTATTCCGCGATTGTCGACTTCAGGAAATTCTCGTCGTCACGCTGCGGAAACTCCGGCTTGTAGTGCGCACCGCGGGATTCGTTACGATTCAAAGCGCCCAGCGTAATCACCCGCGCCAGCTCGAGCATGTTGTCGAGGTGACGCGCATGCGGTAACGCCATCGTCGCCCACAGATTCGAGTCGTTGATCGAGATACGTTTGTAACGATCCATCAGGTCCAGTAGTTTGTCGTCCGTGGCTTTAAGTTTGTCGTTATATCGCACGACGGTAACGTTGTCAGTCATCCACTTGCCCATCTCCTGATGGAGTACATACTGATTCTCGTTGCCGCTTTGCTTGATCAGCGCGTCGTTAATCTCCTGTTGCTTCTTTACCTCTTGATCGTAGACGCGCGAACCATTGGCGCCGTTTCGTTCGACGTTCTTTGCATACTCAATTGCCGCTGGTGCAGCGATGAACCCTCCAAACACACAACTCACGAGCGAATTCGCGCCCAGGCGGTTGGCACCGTGAATTGAGTAGTCGCACTCGCCGGCGGCGAGCAGACCCGGAATATTGGTGCGTTGGTTGTAGTCGACCCACAATCCGCCCATCGAATAGTGCACGCCGGGGAAAATGCGCATCGGCACATGACGCGGATCGTCGCCGACGAACATTTCATAGATTTCAAGAATCGCTCCCAGCTTACGATCAAGCACCTCGGCCGGAATATGCGTCAGATCCAGGTAGACCTGATTCTGGCCCCCGACCCCCTTGCCTTCAATACAGACCTGGAAAATCTCACGCGTCGCGATGTCGCGCGGCACAAGGTTTCCGTAAGCCGGATACTTCTCTTCGAGAAAATACCAGCGTTCATTTTCCGGAATGGATGACGGCGATCGCGTATCGCCTGGTTTCCGCGGCACCCAAACGCGTCCACCTTCCCCGCGCGCGGATTCCGACATCAGCCGCAGCTTATCCTCGCCGGGGATAGAAGTTGGATGTACCTGTATGAATTCGCCGTTCGCATACTTCGCACCCTGCTGATAGCACGCTGAAACAGCACTGCCGGTGCAGACCATCGAATTGGTTGACTTGCCAAAAATCAAACCCGGCCCACCCGTAGCAATGATCACTGCGTCAGCAGGGAACGCTTTCAACTCGAGTGTCTGCAGGTTCATCGCCACCAGACCGCGGCAAACCTGAGCCTCATCGAGCACCAGCGACATCATTTCCCAGTGTTCAAACTTCCTTACTTTCCCTTCGCTCTCGTGTCGGCGTACTTGTTCGTCAAGTGCGTACAGCAATTGCTGTCCGGTGGAAGCCCCCGCAAAGGCAGTGCGGTGATGTTTGGTTCCGCCGAACCGACGAAAATCCAGCAGACCTTCCTTGGTGCGAGAGAAGGGAACACCCATTCGGTCGAATAGGAAGATGATTGAAGGAGCCATCTCACACATGGCTTTCGCTGGAGGTTGATTAGCAAGAAAGTCGCCGCCGTAAACGGTGTCGTCGAAGTGTTCCCAGGTGGAGTCGCCTTCGCCCTTGGTATTGACGGCGCCATTGATTCCTCCCTGCGCGCAAACCGAGTGAGAACGTTTCACCGGAACGACAGAGAAGAGATCAACTGCGTGTCCTGCTTCGGCGATTTTCATCGCCGCCGCCAAACCAGCCAGGCCGCCGCCGACAATCGCGATCTTTGTGCCTTTGCTCGCCATTCGCTAAAAGATTCCTCCCAAGAGTCCACCCGGTCGTATGAAAGCAACCGCGGCGTTGATTCCCACCAGCAACAGCACAATGCCAAAGCCAATGCAGGCGTAGCCGGTCAAACGCTGCGCACGTTCGCCCACTGCGATTCCCCAGTCGACCATGAACAACCACAGACCGTTCGCCAGATGCCACACCGTCGCGGTAATGCCGATCATGTAGACGATGAAAATTGGCACCATCCGAAATTCTCTCGACACGATGTCGAATGCCAGGTCGGGCCGGTGAGCTACGGAGATGGTATTCAGGCCTGGAATCATGCCGAAGCGGAAATTGAGCACATGAAAAGTGATGAAGAAGAATAGAATTACACCGGTGATTCGCTGGATCAAATAAAACCAGTTGCGCGGATATGGATAGGCAAGATTATTAGGCCGCGCCTCCATCGTTATCACCAGCCCGTAGACGGCGTGGTAGATGAGCGGTATAAAGATTCCGCCTATCTCAACGAACAGGATGTAGGGAATAGACTGTAGATCTTTAACGGCTTCGTTGAAACTCCCGGCACCGTCAAGTGCCTTGGAGTTCGTGTAGAAGTGCTCCAACAGGAAGAAACCGAGAGGAACGATGCCCGACAACTGATGAAGTTTGCGCAGAACGAAAGTTCTGCTCAGACGAATCGCCAAGTATGCACTCCTCTGCCGTAAGGCATCGGCACAACAGCCAATGCTGAGAGACCAGGCAGGTTGTGAACGAGTTTTTTCAGAGCAAATAAATTATAGGGAGAAGTTTCGGAAAATCAAAACGAGCGAGTTGTCTCTGAAGATAGGAGACAAGTAAACGATCCACTAAACACACTAACTAACACTAAAAGAAATTCGTGTTGTTTCGTGTGATTTCGTGGATAGTCTCCTTTGTTTCGGAATAAATACCATAGTGCGAGCCGACGCGGTGGGCGCTTCTGGATAACAAATGCCTGAGATCACATCAGTTTCACTTACCCGACTGGCTGAACTTATACAGAGCGGAGAAGTGTCTCCTGTTGAAGTTGTTGAAGCCCACCTGACCCGCATCGATGAACTCAATCCGAGTTTGAATGCGATCGTCACTTTGGCTCCTGATGCGTTAGAGAGGGCGAAAGAAGCGGAAGCCGCAGCCGTGCGCGGGGAAGTTTTTGGTCCTCTTCACGGTCTGCCAGTGACGGTAAAAGACACGATTGAAACTGCCGGACTACGCTCAACCAGTGGCTCGGTAATGAGAGCAGAGTTTGTTCCGGAACTTGACGCGCCGGCGGTTGCGCGATTGAAAGAGGCGGGAGCAATCATCCTCGGTAAAACGAACACGGCCGAGATGGCGATGGATTACACGACGGATAATCCTGTCTTCGGTCGTGCTAGTAATCCCTATAACCCGCTACTTACCACAGGCGGTTCGAGCGGAGGCGAAGCGGTTGCGATTGCGACGTGCATGTCCGCCGGCGGCTTAGGAACCGACCTCGCCGGCTCCATTCGGATTCCCGCGCACATCTGCGGTATCGCCGGCCTCAAGCCTACTGTCGGGCGCGTGCCGGGCGGGGGACAGTTCCCAGCCGCGATTGGACCATATTCACTTGGCGCCGTCATCGGACCAATGGCCCGCAACGTCGCAGATCTTCATCTCCTGTTCAGCGTGCTGACCGGACACGAACTCACGTCGATTCAAGATCGAAGAAACTTCATCAAGAGTTCGCGCGTGGCGTGGTACACCGACGATGGAGTTTCGCCGGTGACTGTCGAGACACGTGCGGCGGTGCAGGCTGCTGCGCGCGCTTTGTCGGATGCGGGTCTTGATGTTGAAGAAACCCGCCCGCCCGGCGTTGAACGAGGCCACGAGTTTTGGATGAAACTTTTTTCGCGAGCTTCGGTAGTCCAACTCCGCAACGTGTACGCAGGCAATGAAGATAAAGGCGGCGACTTTGTTCGTTGGAGGCTCGCTACCGCCGACGATACTCCGGCACCGTCGCTCGACGAATACATAAAGTCATGGACGGAGCGCGATCAACTTCGCGACGGTCTGATTAACTGGATGAGGGATACGCCGTTGATTGTCGCTCCCGTCGGTGCGACACCGGCGTTCGAGCATGGAGCGCACAAGGTGAAGGTTGGCGAGGAGACATTGAACATCTTTCGCGCGTTTAGCTATTCCCAAACCTTCAACGCGTTTGATTTGCCGGCGGCGGTCATCCCCGTTTTCCGGACACCTGAAGGACTGCCTATCGGCGTCCAGATTATTGGCAAGCCGTTTGAAGAGGAAAGTGTGCTGGCAGCGGCGGCGATTGTGGAGGAGTCGTTGGGTGGTTGGCTGCCACCGCGATAACCATCTGGCTGGAAATCCCGCCGGGGGTCGCTCGCGCCTCGTATGGTATAGTTCAACACCCAGAGAGCTTCAGTTCTGACCTGATGAGTCAATGCTAAGGAGTTGAATCATGGATCCCCTTTCCAGTGTTCTCGCCTTCCTCTTCTTCGGCTTTATTGGCATCGTTTTATTAGTCATCGCCATCAAGACGATCAGAATCGTTCCCCAGGCCACGGTCATGCTGGTCGAGCGGCTTGGCCGCTTTGACAAGATCGCGAGCGGTGGACTCAACATTTTGATTCCGTTTCTGGACAGGCCGCGAGCCGTCTACTGGACCAACACTCGTCCCGGGTTAACTTCGATCGATTTGCGCGAACAGTACATCGACCTGCCGCCGCAACCGGTCATCACGCGCGATAACGTAACCATTCACGTGGACTCAGTCGTCTACTGGCAAATCACGGATCCCGTAAAGGCAGTTTACGAGATGAATGATTTGGTGGGCGGCATCGTGCAACTGACGATCACCGGAATGCGTTCGGTGATGGGCGAGATGGATCTTGACCACACACTGTCTAACCGCGATGCGATAAACTCGAAGCTGCGCATCATTCTTGACGAAGCCACCGATAAGTGGGGAGTGAAGGTTACGCGCGTAGACGTGAAGAACATCAATCCACCCGAAGACGTTCGCATCACGATGGAGAAGCAGATGACTGCTGAGCGCAATCGCCGCGCGTTAGTGTTGCAGGCGGAAGGCGATCGGCAGGCAGCAATCACGCGCGCGGAAGGTGAGAAGCAAGCGGCAGTGACGCGGGCAGAAGGCGACAAGCAGTCGGCGATTCTGCAGGCTGAAGGCGCCGCGCAAGCGCGCCTAAAACAAGCGGAAGCCGAATCGGAAGCTATCTCTCGCATTGCTCAGTCTATCCCTAGTGGCGATCCTGGTCAGTACTTAATCACGACTCGCTATATCGACAGCCTGCGCGACATGACCCGCACCAACAACTCGAAAGTGATCTTCATGCCAATAGAAACTTCGGCGATGCTCTCGAGTGTGGGTGCGATTAAAGAGGTACTCTCGCAAACGGGTGAGAAGAGTGACGACAATCCGCCGCCGCTGCGCCCACGTGAGCTGCCGAGGTAGTTGGCAGGGGCAGGAGGCAGGGGCAGGGGCAGGAAGCAGGAGGCAGGAGGCAGAAAGGCAGGAGACGAATACGTTGGTCCGTTTTCTGCCTTCTAACTTCTACTTTTTATCCAACGCATGACGCGAAATCACTGAGTATTTGGATCCGTCTTTTCCTAATTCACTACGAATCACCAACAACTCGGTAACGTCAACCTCAACCGGCTCAAACAACATCTGCTTGTGCGCGGAAGCTAATGTTCGCGCGTGTTGAGGCTTGCGTAAACGAGCAATTGTCAGGTGGGGATGCAGGCTACGCGACTCTTTCTGAAATCCCGCCTTCGCACACTCATCTTCGAGGCTTGAATAAAGCTTCTGGAGTTTGCCTTCCGGATCTTTTATTCCGATCCACAACACGCGGGGTGCCGCCTGCCTGGGAAAAGCCCCCGTCTCTTCAACACTCACTTTGAACGACTCGACT
>JALZOO010000337.1 GCA_030913905.1 Acidobacteriota bacterium | reverse complement strand
ACCTATCTATGTACCGGCGGATGCGGACGAAGCGATGTTGCAGCCCAAGCGTGATGAGTTGCAGGACGCGCTTGACGATCTGAATCGCCGCGGCGATGAATGGCGGGCGAGCACAGCTTTATGAACGAAGCGCAGCCCCAAGTTGTGATCATTGCCGGGCCCAACGGAGCGGGAAAATCAACTCTTGCCCCCTTTCTACTGCGCGATGCGCTGGATCTACGCGAGTATGTCAATGCTGATCCTATCGCCCTTGGACTCTCCGGTTTCGATCCTGCAAGCGTAGCCTTCAAGGCGGGTCGAGTCATGATGAACAGGTTGCATTATTTAGCCGAGCAAAGGAAAAGCTTCGCATTTGAAACAACGCTCGCGACCCGCTTTTATGCTGGTTGGATCGAGAAACTGCGCCGCCAAGGTTATAACTTCCAGTTAATATTCCTCTTATTGCAAACCCCTGAGCTTGCAGTGCGGCGGGTACGCGAACGGGTGCAGTCCGGCGGCCACGACGTCCCAGAGGCGGTTGTAATCAGAAGATATGCTCGAGGCTTAGACAATTTCCGCTTGATCTACCAACCGTTGGCGGATGTGTGGTCTGTATACGATAATTCCAGCTCATCGGAACCGACCTTGATCGCGTTAGGAGGTCGAGACCGTGCGCTTCAGGTATTAGAAAGCGATGCTTGGACAAGATTCTCTGAGATAAATCGATGAGCGAGCAAACCAAGCTGACACTGACGAATGATTTTGTAGCCGAGCACGCGAGAGATATCGAGAAGATCTTGCGGCGGGCCGTCAACCATGCCCTGCTGACTCACAAGCGCCTCGGCAACTCAATCGCTATTTGGAAAGACGGCAAGGTTGTTATTGTGCCACCGGAAGAAATAGTGATCTCGCCCGAATTCTTAGACGCCAAAGAATAGTTTTAGCGGAGTAATGTGGATTACATGAATGGATCTGATCCGCGTTTATCCGCGTGAATCTGCGGCCGATTTTCGTATGACACCAAACTCTCAAATTAGCGAGCAAGGGCCGCGGTTTCGCAGCGGCTATGTGGCTTTCATCGGCCGACCGAATGCCGGCAAGTCGACATTGTTGAATCAACTCGTCGGTCAGAAGATTGCGGCCGTCTCCGACAAACCTCAAACCACGCGCTTCAGAATCCAGGGAGTGATCACTAAGCCCGAGGGCCAAATTGTTTTAGTTGACACACCGGGCGTGCATAAACCTGGGTACGAAATGAACCGGCGCATGATGGCTACTGTGCAGGACGCACTCATGGGAGTTGATCTCGTTTGCCTGATTCGTGATGCATCAGTTTCGACCGGGAGTGGCGATAAGTTCGTCCTCGAATTGATCCAGCGATCAAAGAAGCCCGCTCTGCTACTGCTCAACAAGACTGACAAACTTAAGGACAAGACCGCGCTGCTGCCATTAATCGATTGGTATCGAAACGAATATGACTGGCGCGAGCTTATTCCAATCTCCGCGTTGCGGGGGAACGTGATTGACGTCTTGCCAAAAGAGATGATCAAACATCTGCCGGAAGGTGAGCCGCTGTTTGACGAAGACGACTTTACCGATCAGTCTGTGCGGACAATGGTGGCTGAGATTGTGCGCGAGAAAATTCTGCTACAGACCCAGGACGAGATTCCATACGTGACGGCGGTCGTGGTTGAGAAGTGGGACGAGGAGCGGGAAGACTTCACCCGGATTCATTGCGCAATCCTGGTTGAAAGAGGTTCGCAAAAGAAGATAGTCATCGGCAAAGGCGCCGCTCGTTTGAAAGAGATCGGGATTAGCGCGCGGGAAAATATCGAACACCTGCTGGGCCACCGCGTTCATCTCGAGCTGTTTGTGAAGGTTGAAGAAGAGTGGCGCAACAAGCAGGGGCTCCTGGATGACATGGGGATCCGACAGTAACCCGGATGGGGTTTTGTTCTTCCGCGGGTTTAGATTGGTTCTAAGGCTTAGACTTGGAGACAGTCTGAGCATTCAAATGCAAGCCAAAACTCAGCTTCTAATCTCTTAGGACACAAGAAGCGGGGGCAGGCCCCCTTCCCAACCTGCAAACTGGCGAGGCTTGAGTGGGGCCTTTAGTCGGCTTTAGTCGAGGCTCCGTCGCTTTCCATCTCCCGCCAGATCTGAACGCTCCTGGTTTCCTTCAGCAACAACGATCCCACGATGAATGTCAGGCCTGCCACGATAATCGGGTAATACAAGCCGGCATAGATATTCCCAGTCTGCGCGACCACATAGAGACCAATCAACGGCAGCAACCCACCAAACACTCCGTTGCCGATGTGGTAAGGGAGCGATAGCGACGTATACCTGATCCTGGCCGGGAATGCCTCGACGAGATACGCAGCGATAGGGCCATAAACCATCGTCACGAAAATTACCTGGATGAAGACGAGCAGGATTAGCTTCCATGCAATCGGATCGCCGATAAGGCTCGCGAAATTCGCGTAAGGCAGAACCTGTTTGGCCGGCTGCAGCACGCCGTCAACATAAGTCTGCGGCGTTAGGCTGATTGAGCCGGTGATTGCATTTCGCACCGGCGAGGCGGTCACCACATTGGAGCCGGCTGCGCTTTGCATAGCCCTGTAGATTGGAATGTAAGAAACTGCGGCGATCAAACATCCGAGCATTATGATTCTCTTTCGTCCAATGCGATCAGACAGTGCGCCGAAGACCACAAAGAATGGCATTCCCAACAGTAAGGCGATGGCGATGATGTAACTTGCCGACGTCGCGTTCACGTTAAGGACCGTTTGCAGGTAGAACAGTGCGTAAAACTGTCCTGTGTACCAGACGACGCCCTGGCCCGCAGTCGCGCCGAAGAGTGAAATTAAAACTCGTTTCAGGTTGGGCCACTTGGTAAACGCTTCCTTGAGCGGTTTTGCAGAAGTCATTCCCGCACTCTTCATATGCGCGAAGATCGGCGACTCCTTCATGCGCAGCCTGATGTAAAGAGAAATGCCGACGAGGAAAATCGAGATGAGAAACGGAATGCGCCAGCCCCACGAGCTAAACGTTTCCTTGCTCATCAGATTCTGAACTACAAGGATGACAGCCAACGATACGAATAGCCCGAGCGTCGCCGTAATTTGAATGAAGCTGGTATAGAAGCCACGCCTATCGTCAGGCACGTGTTCGGCTACGTATATCGCGGCGCCGCCGTACTCCCCACCAAGCGCCAGCCCCTGCAAAATACGAATCACCAAAAGAATGATTGGGGCCACCAAACCGATCGTGGCGTAGGTTGGCAGAAAACCTATCAACGCGGTCGCGCCACCCATAATCAAGAGGGTCACCAGAAAGGCGTACTTGCGTCCGACCAGATCGCCTATCCGCCCAAAGAAGAGCGCCCCGAACGGACGTACCACAAAGCCCACGGCGAACGTGGAAAGGTACGCGATGAGCGCGAGCGTGTTATTTCCCTGGGGATAGAAGAGCGGCGAGATGACTGTGGCGAGGCTGCCGAAGATATAGAAGTCGTACCACTCGATCATCGTGCCCACGGCGGAAGCAGCAATGACTTTCCAGATTGTGTAATCGTGCACAACGCCGCGGGCGGCGGATTTGGTAGGACTCGCGAGCGTCATTCGTAGTCGTATCTTAGACTACTCCGATGGGTTGTTCTTAGAAAGGATGCAAGGAAACTACGCAGCACCAGCGATTCCGGGTAGCGACACGGTCTTTACTAAGCCACCCACCAGCTAATCTCGCTTCGCGCCTCTTTGTAGTATTCTCGGGTTGCAAGATGCGGTTAAAGCTGTCACAGAATTCCAACGAATAAAATCAGATTGAGTTCCATAAAACAATATCAATATCCAGTCATGTGGTATGCGCTCGACGTAATCATTGGCGGCGAAGCGCGCGAGGCGGTCGAGTACGCTTTAATGGAAGCGGGCGCGCTGGGTACTGAGACTGAGGAAGGCGAGAATCAGCGACTGTGCGTGACGGCCTATTTCGATCAACTTCCCAATCGCGAAGATGTACGAAGCGAGTTGGCGGATGCTCTGCGAATTTACGATTTGCCGTCGTCGTCAGTCGTCGAGATGAATGTTAGGGAAGTGCCGAATGAAGATTGGCTGGGCGAATGGAAAAAGAATTGGCAGCCAGTAGAGACTGGTAGCTTCATCGTCGCACCTCCCTGGAGCAATCTTTCGCTGTCAGCGGATAGGATCCTAATCAGAATCGAGCCGGGCATGGCTTTCGGCACCGGCACGCATGAAACGACTAATCTGTGCCTGGCAGCAATCGAGAAATACTACGAAGGCGGCAGTTTTCTAGACGTCGGAACTGGCACTGGAATCCTTGCTATCGCCGCGGCCAAACTATCTCCGCAAGCTCGAATCGATGCCTGTGACAACGACGTGGAAGCAATAACAATCGCGCGTGAGAATGCGCATCTGAACGACGTCGGCGAACGGATTACATTCCGCGCGGCTACGATTGACGATTCAACCCCGTCGGCCGATTTCGTTTGCGCTAATCTAACGGCAGATGTGATTACAGACTTACTGCCGTCTTTGCTTGGCGTGACCTGCGGAAGGTTGGTGCTTTCGGGAATCCTGGAGTCGCAGGTTGAGGACGTGGCCGTCAAACTTAGGCAGTGTGGCGTCACCGTCCCGAGCGAGATAATGCAAGACGGAGAGTGGGTGGCGCTGATTATTTAAGAAGGGGGATACCCCTGATGAAGCAGCCATGGTTTCGGTCCGAAGGACCGAGACGTTTATAGCTTGGTACTCATATTTTGAGAGGCAGGGAGTAGTGAAATCCAAAGGACTTCACTACTCCCTCCCAAAAAAGCTTTTGTTATCGTAATGCTATAAACATGTCGTTCCTACGGAACGAAAACCGGCTGTGCACAGAACGATGACCAACGTGCGTCATCCACTACGCAACCCCCAACACTTATGACCCGTCGACGATTCTTCGCGCCTCCGAGCGCTTTCAATTCACATCAGCACGCCGTTGTGCTGGCGGCTGAAGAAGCACGCTACCTGCGCGAAATACTGCGACTGAAAATCGGAGATGAAGTTTACGTTTTCAACGGTGAAGGCAAAGAGTTTCAGTGCACCGTCGAAGAAAGCCGGCGAGAAAGCGCGCGATTAAATCTCGTAACGGAGGTTGCTCCGGCTCGTCCCGAATCACCATTAGAGTTGACGCTGGCCGTCGCCCTGTTAAAGGGAGACAAGTTTGATCTGGTTGTGCAAAAAGTAACGGAGCTGGGAGTGACGCGCATTGTGCCCGTGACAACCAAGCTCGCGGACGTTCGCCTGCGAGACACTTCCGACGCGGCAAAGCGAGGGAGTCGTTGGCAGCGAATTGCATTGGAGGCTGCCAAGCAATCAGGCCGCGCCGTGGTTCCTGTCGTCGCAGAGCCTGTCGCATTTGAGTCGTTCGTTCAAACTGCTGCTGCAGACTCGAGTGCTTGTCTGATGTTCTCGGAACGCGATGGGGAATCGCTCACTCAAGCACGGGAAAAATTGCCGGCAAACGTTTCATCCATTACTGCCCTGGTGGGCTCGGAGGGCGGTTGGACCGATCCGGAATTGTTAGCGGCCCGTGACGCCGGTTGGCTGCTGGTGACGCTGGGCGGCCGGACCCTGCGAGCTGAGACTGCCGGGATTGCCGTTATCGCGCTGCTGCAACATCTTTTCGGGGACTTAAGGTGACCCACCCGCTATCCCGACGTGTCGGGATACTGACCTCATTCCCAAGCACCCAAGACAGCCGACTTGCGCCAAGGGTGGGGCATGCCTGATAATCCCAACTGATGATTGCGTCGATTTACATCAAAGCCGGGCCCGATCTTTTAAGGAGAGCATAAAGAGTGAAAGCGGAATTACAGCAATTAGTCGCTTTACAAAAACTGGATACAACCATAAGAAAACTTCAAGAAGAACTAAAAGCCATACCTGAAAGGCGCGCTAAGATCGAGGGTGAGTTCGATCAGCGCGCTTTTGAAATTAGGGCGCTTGAAAACTCGCGCGACGAGGCCAGACATACGCGTGCACGGCTCGAAGCCGAAGTCGTGGAGCAGCGAGTGAGAGTCGAACGCGCCGAGCGCAATTTAATGTCCTCGAAGAAGCAGGACGAGTACACGGCCGCAATTCGCGAGGCTGATGCAGCAAGGAAGCAAATCTCCGGACTGGAAACACAAATCCTCGAGCAAATGGAAGTGCTCGAAAAGGCGGAAGCTTCACTGACCGAACGCGCCGCTGAGATTGCTACACTCAATTCAGATCGCGAAGCAAGATTGCTTGTTTTTGACGAAGAGACGAAGCAGCAGGCTGACAAGCTGGCCCTCGAACAGGCTGAGCGCGAAAGACTACTCGGCGTGCTGCCGAAAGCGATGGGCGCGCTTTACAAGCGCATCAGCGCTCGTATACGCGACGGAGTCGCGGTGGCGGAAGCCCGCAACGGAGCGTGTATGGCCTGCTTCATGTCGCTGCGGCCGCAGGCGATGGCCGAAGTCCGGCGTGGCGAGGAAGTCGTCACCTGTGACAATTGCAATCGTATCCTTTACTACTCGCCTTCAGATTCCGCTCCCACAAACGCAACTTCGGTCCAACCGAAGATGGCCCACACGTAGAAGTCTGGACTTACAAACTTTAGTTTCAGGTGACGGTTAGTGAGCAGGCTAAGGCCTGGTCTTTAAATTTCGACACATACGAATCAGACGTCTTCCAAAATCATGAGAGTATTGGTGACAGGTGGCGCGGGTTACATCGGTAGCGTCGTCACAGAAGAACTAGTTAAAGATGGCCACGATACGGTCGTTTACGACAGTCTCTACAAGGGCCACCGCGACGCTGTCGTCAAAGGCGCCGAGTTTGTCCAGGCTGACCTGGCAGACGATGCGACGCTGCGGAAGGTCCTGTCGGATCACCGGATTGAAGCTGTCATTCACATGGCCGCAGACTCTCTGGTGGGGGAATCTTGCGAGCATCCCGCAAAATACTATCGCAACAACGTCGTGAACGGACTGGGCCTGCTTGAGGCGATGCGTGACACAGATGTTCGTCGGATTGTTTTTTCGTCTACGGCGGCCACTTATGGCCAACCTGAGAAGCAGCCAATTGAAGAAGCGGCCACTAACAATCCCACCAATCCCTATGGCGAATCCAAACTAGCTTTCGAGCACGCGATGCGCTGGTACGATGAGGCGTATGGTGTTCGCTATGCCTCGTTACGCTATTTCAACGCCGCCGGCGCCAGCGAAAGTTGTGGCGAGGATCACGATCCGGAATCACATATCATTCCTATTGCTTTACAGGGCGCTGCAGGCAAACGAGAATTCGTGGAAGTTTATGGCGACGATTATCCGACTCCCGATGGAACCTGCGTACGCGACTACATCCACATTATCGATCTCGCCCGCGCGCATATCCTCGCGCTGAATGTACTTGACGCAGGCAGCAGGATTTACAATCTGGGCTGCGGCGGCGACGGCTACAGCGTAAATCAGGTGATTGAAACGGCACGCGAAGTTACGGGAAAAGAAATTCCGGCGCGCGTCGGCCCAAGACGCCCAGGCGATCCGGCAGTCCTGATTGCGAGTTCGGAAAAGATCAAACGCGAACTTGGCTGGAAACCGCAATTTCAGGATTTGCGGGTAATCATTGAGTCAGCCTGGCGCTGGATGCTGGCCCACCCGAATGGTTATTAGCGCCAGGAGCAGGAGGCAGGTTAGTTTAGTTGTCATGGCAACTGGTAAGGCAAATCGGAAACAATCGACTGTCAAACTCACGCCCGCAAAGAAAGGGACACCGATTTCCGTTGATGAGTTTCTGAAACTCAAACAACCGAAAGGCGACCTGATTCTCGATGTCGAAGGCCAGGCTGTCGGAGTCACAAGTCTGGAACGTGTTTATTGGCCAGACGAAAAGATCACAAAGTTTGAACTGCTTTGTTATTACATTCACGTTAGCTCCCTCATCATGCCCTTCCTCAAAAACCGGCCCGCGATTCTCCAGCGTTGGCCGCGCGGTATTAACGCCCCGATGTTTTTTCAACAGGACTGGAAAACCGCGCCTGCATTTGTGAA
>JALZOO010000334.1 GCA_030913905.1 Acidobacteriota bacterium | reverse complement strand
CACCTGACGAACCCGCGATTGGTCCGGATGGGACACCGATTGAGAAACAGGAACCTCCCAAGCTGAAAAAGAATGACGTTCCTAAACCGGCACAGCCGTAGGGGCTTATCCGCAAACTAATGTTCGCCTTACAGAAGGCTCTCTGGCAGGAATGCCCGGGAGCCTTTTTGTGGAGGTAACGTAAGCTTCAGTTTGCGTCTTACTTTCGCAGGCAGCCAAGTCTTGGCGATAGTAAGCGCAAACTGAAGTTTGCGTTACGGGCACGCGCATTCAGGTTGTCGCCAGGTGTGCTCAACTTGACACGTTTTCTGCCCTTGAGTATTCTAATCGTTCGCGTTTTACTCGCTGAAAACAGAGATAGTTAACCATGTCAACATACTTCCCCAGCGGCAAAGATCTCGCTGGAAAACGAAAATGGTACGTCATAGATGCCGCCGGTCAAACGGTAGGTCATCTAGCCTCTGAAGTTGCCTCAATTCTGACCGGCAAACGTAATCCGGCCTGGACTCCTTTTATGGATATGGGCGATCACGTGATTGTGATCAATGCCCGCAAGGCAGTTCTCAAAGGTAAGAAACCTGAGCAGAAGATGTATCGACATCACACGCTTTACCCCGGCGGTCTTCGTGAAGTGTCGGCTGCTGAAATGTTTGCCAAGCGACCGGATCGGGTCATTTCGCTGGCAGTCCAGGGCATGTTGCCGAAGACGAAGCTGGGCAAGGCAATGGCGAAGAAGTTAAAGGTTTATGCTGATTCCGAACATCCGCACACCGCCCAACGCCCGCAGGCCCGCCAGCTCACCACCAAATCAAATCAAACTTAATGACGCAGGGTTAATAAAGAGGACGACATAGCTGTGGCTGAAATTCAATATTACGGAACCGGACGACGCAAGACTTCGACGGCAAGAGTTTACCTGCGATCCGGCGCGGGCGACTTTAAAATCAACCGAAAGCCCTTTGAACAGTATTTTCCAAACGAAACTTTGCGCATGATTATTCGGCAGCCTTTGCAGTTGACCGAAACCGGCAGCAAGTTTGATGTTCTGATCAATGTTCGCGGTGGTGGACCGGCTGGACAGGCAGGAGCTATTCGTCACGGGATCACGCGCGCGCTGCTTGAGTATAACGCAGACCTTCGTCCGGCGTTGAAGCAGGCAGGATTGATTACGCGCGATCCGCGAATCAAAGAACGAAAGAAGTATGGGCAGAAGGGTGCCCGCAAGCGTTTCCAATTCTCGAAGAGATAAACCATTTCCAATTGGCGATTGCCGATTGCCAATTGGTCTGTTTGCGGTTAACCAACCCCAATCGGCAATTGGCATTTGGAAATCGGCAATGAAGAAACCATTGCCGTAGCTCGGATTGGTTGCTCTTCCCGGCAAGAGCTCCGGAGTTACGGCGAGTACATTAAACCAATTCACTGCAAAGGAGACTTAGTTTGGTATCGGTTACGATGAAAGAATTGCTGGAGGCCGGTGTGCACTTCGGCCACCAGGTCCGGCGCTGGAACCCGAAGATGAAAGAATACATTTTCGGTGAGCGCAACGGCATTTACATTATTGATCTGCAAAAGACGCAGCGGATGTTTCGCGACGCGATCGCGTTTGTCACAAATCAGATCGCCGAAGATCGAGGCAAGACGGTTCTCTTTGTCGGCACTAAACGACAGGCTCAGGATGCTGTGCGCGAAGAAGCGGAACGCTGCGGACAATACCACGTTAACCAGCGCTGGCTCGGCGGACTGCTGACCAACTTTCAAACTGTCCAGAAGTCGATCAAGCGTTTAAAAGATCTGGAGGCCATGCAGACTGATGGCCGCTATGAAAAGCTGACCAAGAAAGAACGTATCAAGCTTGACCGCGAGCGCGAAGGCTTGAACAAAAACCTTTCGGGCATTAAGTCGATGTCCCGGCTGCCGGACATCGTGTTCATAATCGACGTCCGCAAAGAAGAGATTGCGGTGGCCGAAGCCAACCGTCTGGGCATACCCATTGTCGCGGTCGTAGACACCAACTGCTCCCCCGAAGGAATTGAATACGTGATTCCCGGTAATGACGATGCCCTGCGCGCTGTACGTCTGTTTGCTTCGCGCATTGCCGACGCAATTCTGGAAGGCCAGCAAATCGCTACTGAAGGCGGTGTGGCTGAGCAAACGGAAGAAGGCGCAACGGCTGAAGGCGAAGTGGCAGCGCAGCCAGACGAAGCGGCGGCGGTTGAAACCGCGGAAGAACCCGGTCAGGCAGCAGAAACAAGTACTGGCGAAGTGAGTCTGGCAGTTGAGCCTTCGATCGCTCCGGAGCCGGCGAAGACTGAGACGACTGCCGCAGACGAAAGCGCTGAAACGGTTGTAGCGGCGAGCTGACCCCAAAGAGCAATTCGAGATTTACTATCGGCGAGCGCAGCCTATAAAGCGGGACTTCCGCCCGGGCTGCGCTTTTCATTAGCGTTCCCCTATCCGCAGAGCGGAGAGGGGAACAATCGGACCAAAGGGACTCCTTCAGTTATGGGGCTTGGGCGAACAGAGCCCGACAATCAGTGACGGACTGCAAGTTTGTCTAGAACAAATAATCGGAGACTTTTTTAATCATGGCAGAAGTAACAGCAGCAGCGGTCAAGCAGCTTCGCGAAAAGACCGGTGCCGGAATGATGGAATGCAAAAACGCCCTGGTGGAAGCCGAAGGCAACGAAGAGCGCGCCATCGACATACTCCGCAAACGCGGGTTGGCGTCAGCCAAGAAGCGTGAGGGACGCATAGCCGCCGAAGGAATCGTTGGTTCCTATATCCATATGGGCGGCAAGGTGGGCGTGTTGTTGGAAGTAAACTGCGAAACAGATTTTGTGGCGCGCGGCGAGGAGTTTCAGCAACTCGTAAAGGACCTTGCGATGCACGTGGCGGCCGCCGAGCCGAGATACGTGTCGCGCGAAGATGTGGCTGCAGGCGACCTGGACAAGGAACGAGAGATTGCGCGCGCCCAGGCGAAGAACGATCCCAAGAACGCAAATAAACCGGATCAGGTGATTGATAAGATCGTCGAGGGCCGCCTCAACAAGTTTTATGAAGAGTCGGTCTTACTGGACCAACCGTTCGTTAAAGATCCGGCTAAGACTGTGGCCGAACTGGTCACCGAAAAGGTGGCAAAAACGGGAGAGAAGATTACAATTCGCCGGTTCACGCGCTATAAGATGGGTGAAGGACTCGAGCGGCGTGACGATGA
>JALZOO010000300.1 GCA_030913905.1 Acidobacteriota bacterium | reverse complement strand
CCACTGCCCACTGCCCACTGCCCACTGCCCACTGCCCACTGCCCACTGCTCACCGCTCACCGCTCACTGCTCACTGCTCACCGCCTACTGCTATAATCCCAGCCTCTTGACGAAAACCACTGCCGCACAATTGTCGAAAGATGCGCTGTGCGGCATTTTGCTGCCCATCACTACTCCGTTTCACGCAGACGGCGATGTGAATCTCGTTGGCCTGCGGGCGAATATCATCAAGTGGAATCAGACGAGTATTCTTGGTTACGTCGTTCTGGGCTCAACCGGCGAACGCGTACATCTCGATGAGAGCGAATACATCCAGGTAGTCGAAGCCGCGCGAAAAGAAGTGGCGCCTGAGCAGCTCTTCATTGTCGGCGCGGGTCAGCAAAGCACTGCCAACACCATCAAGGAGATCAAACGAGTTACTAGCGCTGCCCCGCTGGATGCTGTCCTGGTGATCACACCTCACTTCTATCGTCCCAGCCTTACTCAAACCACACTCGCCGAACATTACGAGCACGTCGCCGATGGGTCTCCCGTTCCGTTAATTCTGTACAGCATGCCCGCGCTTACGGGCGTCAAAATCGAACCGGAAACGGCCGCTCGGCTTAGCGCACATGAAAACATTATTGGTATCAAAGATAGTTCCCCCGACGTCGCCGGCTTGGAAAAAACTGTGAAGCTCGTACCAGACGATTTTGCAGTGCTCACTGGCAACGGCACGATTCTAAAGGAGGGCTTGCTTGCAGGTGCATGCGGCGCGATCCTGGCAGTCGGTTGCGTCGCGACGTCTCTTTGTATCGAGATATTCGAAGCGGTGAAGTCAGGCGAAACAAACCGGGCTGCTGAGTTGCAGGCAAAGCTATCACCATTGGCGGCGGCTGTAACTACGCGCTTTGGAATTGGTGGACTCAAAGCCGCACTGGAAATGCTCGGTTACACCGGAGGCTCAGTAAGAGCGCCGTTGCGTGAGGCTGATGACGAAGCACGCGCCGAGATACGCCGCTGTTTGGCATTGTAGGGGCAGCCCTTGTGGCTGCCCATTATGATTTTATTGAGAACGGGCAGGGACAAGCCCTGCCCCTACAGTTCCGTTCGCGACACTCGCTAGCAGAAGAAGCGTTGCCCGCGTAAAATGCTTGTCCAGGAGTCATCATAAATTGAGCACCGCCGAACCTGCCTGTTACAGCACCCCGGAAGAATCCGGCCTACGCGTCGAAAGTATCTCTTTCGAAAGCATCCCCAATCAGTCTCGGCTTTTTCTCGACTACCTGCGCGACCCACTTGCCTTGCGCGAGTTTTATCCGTCAGCCGTGCGGTTTCATCACGAACTACCCGCGCGCGCATCTGAAGTGCTGGCGGCGTACCGCACCGATCGAAATGTTTTATGCGACGCGTTGCGCGACATGAACGCCAGCTGGGGCGCCGGCGCGGAGACTCTGAAGAATATTGAATTGCTCCGCGAGTCAGATTGCGTGGCAGTTGTATCAGGCCAGCAGGCCGGACTGTTCTCGGGCCCGCTCTACACGATCTACAAAGCTCTCTCGGCGGTGAAACTCGCAGGTTGTCTGACGCAACGAAACACGAAGGCAGTTCCTGTGTTTTGGATTGCGACCGAGGATCATGATTTTCCAGAAGTAGCAAAGGCAGAGTTCATCGGACGTGATTGCCGTCTGGCAACTGTGGAAGTACCGCCGGATGTGCATGGCGAAGGTCAGCCGGTGGGTCGAGTGGTTATCGATGACTCCATCAATGGAGTTCTGGATCGTTTACTGGAACTGCTACCCGCATCTGAGTTCACACCTGATCTTGAAGCACTGTTGCGCAACGCCTGGGCGCCGGGACGCGGTTACGGCGAGGCGTTCGCTCGCATGATGACGTCGCTGCTGACTGAGCATGGCTTTGTGTTGCTTGACCCGCTTGATCAAAGGATGAAGACACTGGCGGCGCCTTTGTATGCAAGCGCTGCGTCGCGTGCGCACGAGATTGCCGCTGCCATCGAGGTACGGAGTCGCAAGCTCGAGGAAGCCGGCTACCACGCACAAGTTACGCCTTCGGAGAATTCCTTCCCGTTGTTCATGCATGATCAGACCGGCGCGCGACACGCGCTCGTTCGGGGAAAGAACGGAAAGTATTCTCTAAAAAACCAGGACGAAGATTACACGGCTGAGGAACTTGCCAAGCTCGCACTGGCGCAACCGGAGCGGTTCAGTCCAAACGTGACGCTTCGTGCGGTGGTACAGGATTATCTGCTTCCCACCATTGCCTATTACGGCGGCGCTGCAGAGATTGCATACTTCGCGCAGACTGCCGAGGTTTATCGAATCCTGGAGCGGCCGGTAACGCCAATACTGCCGCGCGCGAGCCTGACCATGGTCGAAAGCCACACCGGAAGGACCCTGGAAAAATATGGTTTGCGTCTGGTCGATTTGTTTGCCGGTCCTGAGAATGTCTTAGCGCGTGTAGTTGAGGAGCATCTCGGCGCGGACACGGCAAAGACATTTGCCAAGACTGAGGAAACGGTAAATAACGAACTCGACGAACTGCGCGAACAACTGCGCGGAGTTGATCCAACTTTGGCGGATGCTCTGGAGACTGGCCGGCGCAAGATCAACTATCAACTAGAAGGCTTACGCACGCGCTTCCACCGCGCACAGATGGCCCGCGACGAGGCGGCGCATCGCCAGTTGCAACGAGCGTTTGAGCAACTCTACCCGCACAAAGAGCTGCAGGAGCGACACATCAACATCACCTCTCTACTGGCACGGCACGGCCGCTACGTTGTGGACTGGATCTACAACGCCATCAACATCGGCTCGAATGAACACCAGGTGGTCTATCTGTAGTTGTCAGATGCTGGATGTTAGATGCTGGATGCTGGAACAAGTGAAAGATGCTAGCAAACAAGTCGCCTGCGAAGGCAGTAATAAAAAGTCATCGTGATCTTATCGTGTGGCAGAAGGCGATGGACCTGGTAGTTAGTGTTTACCGCGCGACCGAAACGTTCCCAAAAGCTGAAACTTATGGACTTACGAGTCAGATTCGTCGAGCTGTGACATCGATTCCGGCGAATATAGCTGAAGGACAGGGTAGAAGATTAGCCAAAGAGTTTATTTATTTTCTTGCTAACGCCAGAGGCTCGCTGTGGGAGCTTGATACGCACATTGAGTCGGCAACGCGCTTGGGATTTTGTAGTTCTGAGAAACAGGTAGAACTACAGATGCAAATGGATGAAGTGGGTCGAATTCTAAACGGCCTCATGCGTTCTGTTAGCGATTCAGCGAAGGTTCAGCGTCCAGCCATCTAATATCTAGCATCTCGTATCTAGCATCTGGTCCCTATGTCCATAATCCGTGTCCTTCCCGATCATGTTGCCAATCAAATCGCCGCCGGCGAGGTGGTGGAGCGTCCGGCTTCTGTCGCAAAAGAGTTGGCCGAGAACGCTATCGACGCCGGTGCGACACGCATAGCGTTTGATGTCGAAGCCGGTGGGCGCCGGCTCTTGAAGGTTTCAGACGACGGTCGTGGGATGGACCGTGACGATGCCGTCCTGGCGTTTGAGCGACATGCGACGTCGAAGATCGCAAAATCAGAGGACCTGAGTTCCATCAGCACGCTCGGCTTCCGCGGCGAGGCCCTGGCATCCATTGCGTCTGTTGCGCGCGTTGAGCTGACAACAAAAACTGAAGAGGCTACGGCGGCCACTCGTGTTTTGATCGAAGGCGGAAAGATGCGCGACGTAAAGGATGCGGCACATCCGAATGGCACCACAGTCCTGGTTCGCGACTTGTTCTTCAATATGCCTGCCCGACGAAAATTTCTGCGGTCGGAGGCGACGGAGAGTTTTCATCTCACAAACCTGGTAACGCACTACGCACTCGCGCACCCTGAGATAGCGTTCATCTTAACCAACAACGGCCGTGAAGTTTTGCGCGCGGACAAAGCAAACGATCTGCGCGAGCGCGCGTACCAGATTTTTGGCGCAGAGTTTCTCGAGAACCTGCTCGAAGTTAGCGGCGGGCATCCGAAGGTTGCGCAGGTTAGTGGTTTCGTTTCCGCGCCGCGAGACCGGCGCACTTCGCGCGACTCGCAATATCTGTTTGTGAATGGACGGTTCGTGCGAGACCGTCTAATCGGTCGCGCGCTTTCGGAAGGCTATCGCTCAATTTTGCCGCACGGCGTTTACCCGGCAGCCCTTCTGTTTATAGAAACACCTTTGGAGGAAGTGGACGTCAACGTTCATCCGGCCAAGACAGAGGTGAGATTTCGGCGCGCGGCTGCTGTTGCTGATGCTGTGCGCGAGTCGGTGCGTTCTGCGCTTGCGAGTGCCGGCTATGTGCGAGCCGAGGTTCCGTCAACAACTCCAAACGAGCCCGAGGCTGGCCAGGTCGCGGCGATGTCGGCAGCCGCGAGTGAAATTTCAAGTGTCTCCAATTCACGAGCAACGGATGAATTGCACGAGGCACGAACGGCGCCTCTACCTCCTTTGGCTCAAGCTCGAATTGAATTCTCTTCGGCCCCGATTCCAGACGAAGATCTGAGTGCCGCTGAGCTTCAAAGAGTATCCACACCGAAGGCAGACATGGAGCACGATCTTGACTCCATCATGCGCGAGGCTATATCTGTACAACCTGCTTCGTCCGATGCCCCAACGGCAATTGATGTAGAGGATGGCAACGGTCTGGCTGTCAGCGACGACTCTTTGGAGTGCGGCGGCTCGACGCCGCCTTCTAAAGCGCTGTCAAGCCAGCGCACTCCAAATGCGATGCCATCCTTGCCGCCGCTTAACTCAGCCGATAAGTTTGCTCGAGAGGTTTCGGTTGAGTCGCTCTCAAACAACATTCGCCCGCTCGGCCAGCTTGATGAAAGTTTCATCATCGCCACTGACAACGACGGTTTGCTGCTCATCGATCAACACGTGGCCCACGAGCGCATTTTGTTTGACAAGTATCGTGCGCTCGAATCCGAGCGCGTTGCCGAGTCGCAGCAGCTATTGATTCCTGAAACGTTTGACCTGACGCCCGCGCAGGCATCGATCTTCGACGCCGTCGCCGCAGAACTCGAACACTACGGATTTGAGTTAATGCGTCTGTCGGGGCGGACTGTCGCGATAAAGGGCGTGCCCGCTGACTTACCGGCAGGGGAAGCTCGAAACATGCTGGCTGAACTTCTCGATACCGTGGACGCGGAGAAGAAGGGAAGCGCCCGCGAAACTCTTCGCGACGAAATCGCCGCATCATTAGCGTGTCACGCGGCCATCAAAGTAAACATGGTGCTGACGCCGGAAAAGATGCGCTGGTTAATTGATCGACTACTGAAAACGTCTTCGCCGACAACCTGCCCGCACGGCCGCCCGGTTATTCTCCGCCTCGCCACCAGAGACATTCTTAAAGGCTTCCACCGAATCTGAGTGCCGCCTTCAGGCGGCTAGCCCGCAGGGCATTAGGCCAGTCGTTTTACGACTGGTTGATGGTAGTTCGCTGAACGAGAGGCCGCTTCAGCGGTCTTTTTTTGATTGGATTGGTAAGGCCGTTGAAAACGGCCTAATCGTTCGGTTTTGGAGACGCCCTTACCAGCCGTAAAACGGCTGGCCTAATTGCCCTGCGGGCTGGCCTCGTAAACGAGGCAAAGCGGCTCCGCGCCGTTGGCGCTCAGCATATTCGGGAGATCGCTAATCGTGTTGCTATAGCGCGGCAAGTGTCTCCATCACTCGATCCAGGTCGGATAAATCCGGTATCAGCACGTCAGGTTTGCAGGCGATGAGTTCGGCTTCGCTGTAGAAACGGCCGGTGTTGACCGCGAGTGACCGAGCGCCGAAATGTTTGGCACACTCGATGTCGTTGGGTGTGTCGCCGATGACGATGAATTGTTCGGGCGGGAGATCGAGTTGCAGATGTTTGCGAATCCGATCGGCGGCGAGCGCTGGAAGAACGCGGCGATCGTGTGAT
>JALZOO010000293.1 GCA_030913905.1 Acidobacteriota bacterium | reverse complement strand
TATATTGATAAGTGGGAACCGATCTGGTTGTCAGGTTGGACGGACGGCAAACACAGCGTTCGGCTCGAGCTACTGGACAAAGACGGCAACCCGGTTGAAAACGGCGGGTACAACACAACAACTCGCGACATCACGGTTTTGGCGAAGTAGCTAGTCTGGCGGCCTGCTTGGATCCTTGAGGAGTGTAAACATTGCGACGACGCAAAATTGATGGCTGTCCAGTTGCCGGCGCTCTCCAAATGATCGGCGACAAGTGGACGTTGCTGGTCGTAAGAGACCTTGCCGCAGGTCCCAAGCGAACCATGGAACTCCACGCTGGACTTTTTCCCATCAGCAGCAGGACGCTTGTCGCACGCCTGCGCGATATGAAAAAGGACGACCTGGTTGAGCGCAGGGATTTTGGCGGTAACCCTCCGCACATCGAGTATGCGCTGACCGAACGTGGTCGCTTGCTGTTGCCAATGGTGGATGCCCTGCGAAGGTTAGGGCAGTCGCTGGATTGCAATGAATGTGAGGATCGTAAACAGCATTTAGGGTTCTACTGCGAAGCGTGTCCGAAAAACTTACCGCTGACCCAGGAGGAACCGATCTCTCCTGCAGCTCCTCCCCCGCGACGGCGTCAACAGGACGATTCAATCGTCCTGCTGTAATAAAGCAACCCGAAGTCAGTCTTCCTGTATAGCCAATTGCGGATCGTTAGGAATCATCGTGCCGTCAGGCTCAATGATCGCAAGATGATCCGGAGTGATGTGTTCGCCTTCGATCGTTATCTCTTCACCAGTGGGCATCATTACCGGCAGGTGGTCTAAATACCGCTCGGCGTCGAGCGCGGACATGCAGCCTGTGCCGGCCGCAGTTACCGCCTGACGATAGCAGTTGTCCTGCACATCTCCGCAGGCAAAGACACCGGGAACGTTGGTCGCGGTCGATTTTCCGGAAGTCTTGATATAGCCGACGTCGTCCATCTCAAGCTGACCCCTAAACAAGTCTGTGTTTGGCTTGTGACCGATGGCGACGAACACTCCCGACACGGACAGAATCTGCTCCTCGTCAGTCAGCAAATTCCGCAAACGAACTCCGGTGACGCCCTTGTCTGGATCTCCAAGAATCTCTTCCACGGCGGTGTCCCAAATAAACTCAATCTTTTCATTCTTGAAAGCTTTTTCCTGCATGATCTTCGACGCTCGCAGTTTATCGCGTCGATGAACAACATAAACTTTCCCGGCGTAACGGGTCAGAAACGTCGCTTCTTCCATAGCGGTGTCGCCGCCACCGATCACGACGAGTAGCTGGTTACGAAATGCCGGCAGCGGACCATCGCAAGTTGCACACGCCGAGACTCCATGCCCGCCAAAACCGTTGGGCACTTTTGCCTCGCCCGGAATTCCCAGCCATTTCGCCGATGCTCCAGTGGCAATGATTAGTGTTGCGGCGTTAACGACGTATTCGTCAGTCTCGAGCCGAAACGGACGGTCACTCAAATCAGCTTCATTAATCCACGCCTCGAGAAATTCCGTCCCGAAGCGTTCAGCCTGCTTGCGAAATTCTTCCATCAACTCAGGCCCTTCAATACCCTGGGAAAATCCCGGGTAGTTCTCAACATCCGTAGTAATCATGAGTTGACCGCCGGGAGCCGTTTGTTTTTCCGCATCGACGGGCGCGTCGATCAAAAGAGGCTTCAGATTGGCGCGAGCCGAATAGATCGCGGCGGTAAGTCCGGCAGGGCCGGAACCAATAATCACAACCTCTCTATCGAGTCTTTGCTTGGGGTTCACGTCTCTTCCGTCCCTTTTGTGAGCCTGAAAATTCCGGACTTAAATGCTCCAAAGTATGGCCTTTCGGTTAGGCGTATAGTATAACTAGCGGTACTAGAGTAGTCGAATTCGAGCACCAGCGGCCTTACTTAACAGCTCGTCTGATAGAACTGGCACAAAGGATTGGAACCCGGTATCGCCCCTCAAACCATCGAAACGATCGGCGTAATCGGCGCAGGCACCATGGGCCACGGTATTGCACAGGTCGCTGCCGCCGCGGGTTACCGCGTTCTGCTTCGTGACGTCGATCGCGAATCACTGGCCCGAGGCATTCAAGCAATTGAGCGGAACCTGGAAAAGGGACGTCGGCTGGGAAAACTGACCGAAGCAGATTGCGATTCGACGCTGCAACACATCCACGGCACTACTCACCTTGAGGAAGTCGCGGACGCCGATCTGATAATCGAAGCGGCGCCCGAGCGGCTGGACGTAAAACAGGAATTGCTCAAGCAGGTCGAATCACTTTCCAGTCGCAGTTTCATTTTTGCCAGCAACACTTCGTCTCTTTCAATTACTGAGATCGCGCGTAGTTCGGAACGTCCGGCCAATGTAGTTGGAATGCACTTCTTCAATCCGGTCCACTTAATGCGTCTCGTTGAGATTGTCGTCGGGAAGGCTACCAGCGATGATACAGTCGAGACGGTTCGCGAGGTCAGCCGCAAACTGCGAAAAGAGCCGATCATCGTTCGTGATGTTCCAGGCTTCGCGTCGAGCCGTCTCGGTGTCGCGCTGGGGCTCGAAGCGATGCGAATGTTTGAGCAAGGCGTGGCCAGTGCCAAAGACATCGATACTGCGATGGAGCTGGGCTATAACCATCCAATGGGTCCGCTGAAGCTGACAGACCACGTGGGTCTGGACATTCGACTCAACATTGCAGAGTATCTGTACCGCGAGCTGGGTTCAGAGACGTTTCGTCCGCCGGAGATTTTGCGTCGCATGGTCGAGGAAGGAAAACTGGGAAAGAAGAGCGGCGAAGGGTTTTACAATTGGAGTGAAGAAAACCAGCATTCA
>JALZOO010000288.1 GCA_030913905.1 Acidobacteriota bacterium | reverse complement strand
GCAGCAACGGGCCGTTGGAAGTGAATTCCACAATGCTGACGCTGCCCACGGGACATCCAAGTCGATAACGAAACCGCGCGACATCAATACCTACCAAACTGCAGAGTACAATTCTTATTGTCGCCTTATGTGAAACCAGTAAAACATTCCCGGAGCTAAAACGCTCGGTTAACTCCTCGACAAGTTGTAAACCCCGCCGAGCAATTACTACGGCGGATTCTCCTCCAGTCGGCGGATGCCAGGCCGGATCATCCAGCCAGCTAACGTAGTCATCATGATACGCTCGCTCGACTTCCTCTTTGCTCATTCCTTCCCACTTGCCATAAGCAATCTCATTGAGCTCGGCACGCACTTCCATCCTCATGTTCAGCGCTTCGCAAAGCGGTTGAGCGGTAGCAATGCTTCGCCTCAGGCGGCTCGAGAAAACTGCTGTCCATGACTTGTCTTTGTAGACGGCAGTGAATGCCTGGGCCATCTCGAGGCCTTCCGATGTTAGTTCAGGATCGAGGCCGGAACCACAGAACGTATCTTCACGGCTGAGCGCCGTTTGCCCGTGACGAAGAAAATAGATCGTCAAACTCATTGGCAGGTAGATAAGGGGTGAAAAAACCGTCTGGGCTTTCCCTCAAAAGTCTCAGCACACCATACTTCGACTCTACGCAACCCGAAGGGTTGCCAAGAGAGTAGCCGGAGGTCGAGCGATAGCGCAGACCTCCGGACGACGGGCGGTGCATGACCGGCACCCTGAAGGGGTGCCAGAGACAAAGGAATTCTGGCATCCCTCCAGGATGCTAATTTTTATGCGCACTTGTTCCGGTGGTCTTCGACCACCGGCTACTTTCTTCACAGCCCTACGGGCTGAAATCCCGACTCAGTGCCCGGAAACCTCAAATCGGTTGAGTCTCTACTTTTGAGGTGAGATTAAACGTCCGTTCGATGATTACCTGGGACGAACAGAACCACTAATCTTTTTCTTAGTAGTTTCGCCTGTCTTCAAAACCGGCAAGCTTGCATCAACGTCATCATGAGGTTGAGGAATGATGTGAGTCGCCACCACTTCTCCAACTTTGCGGCCGGCCGCAGCGCCCGCGTCGACCGCGGCCCGCACAGCGGCAACATCGCCGCGCACAATGGCAGTGACCAGTCCGGCGTCAATCTTTTCCCAGCCCACCAGTCTCACGTTGGCGGCTTTGACCATCGCGTCGGCAGCTTCAATCATTGCTACCAGGCCCTTGCATTCAACCAATCCGAGTGCTTCTGGCATATTCGCTCCCTTTAGTAGCTAATTTCGCAGCGAGTGAATCGGGGCGGGAATTCGCCCGCCGCGCCGGATAAACTCTGCCGATGAAAACATGTTCACAGCCATAATCGGCGCGCTTCCGAGTAGGCCGCCAAACTCGACCATTTCGCCAACCTCGCGGCCAGGTACGGGAATAATTCTAACTGCCGTCGTCTTGTTGTTCATCACGCCAATCGCCATTTCATCCGCGATGATGGCGGCAATCGTTTCAGCCGAAGTGGAACCGGGTACAGCTACCATATCGATCCCGACTGAACAGACGCTGGTCCACGCTTCCAGTTTATCGAGAGACAGCGCCCCGAGCCGCGCCGCTTCGATCATGCCGGCGTCTTCTGAAACCGGAATAAAAGCGCCGCTCATCCCGCCCACTGATCCACTCGCCATTGCACCGCCCTTTTTTACGGCGTCCGTTAGCAACGCAAGCGCCGCGGTTGTGCCGTGAGTTCCGGCTCTTTCGAAACCCATGGCCTCGATAATGTTTGCGACTGAGTCGCCTGGAACAGGTGTGGGCGCAAGTGACAGGTCAATGATGCCGAACGGAATTCCCAACCTTCGCGCCGCTTCGCGTCCAACCAATTCTCCGGCACGAGACAATTTGAATGAAAGCTTCTTGATGATTTCCGCCAGCTCCTGCAACGGGGCGTCAGTGGGCGCATGTCTGATAGCATAGTTAACTACGCCCGGGCCAGAGACGCCGACGTTGATCACCGCCTCGGGCTCACCGATTCCGTGAAACGCACCGGCCATGAACGGGTTGTCTTCAACTGAATTCGCGAAGCAGACAAACTTCGCGCAGGCGATGCCGCCTTCATTGCTCGTTCGCTCCGCCGCTTCCTTTATTATTATTCCGACTTGCCTGACAGCATCCATGTTGATGCCGGCGCGCGTTGTGGCGACGTTGACCGACGAACACAAACGTTGTGTGGTCGATAATGCTTCGGGAATGGAATTGAGAAATTCAAGCTCGGAATCAGTAGCGCCCTTGTGCACCAGAGCGGAGTAACCGCCGATGAAATCCACCCCGACGTCGCCGGCGGCCTGGTCAATCGC
>JALZOO010000285.1 GCA_030913905.1 Acidobacteriota bacterium | reverse complement strand
CTCGGTGGCAGCGATCCGTTCATCGTTATGCCCTCTGCGAATTTAGCCGACGCAATCAAGACGGCTGTGAAGTCCAGGACTATCAACAACGGCCAGTCGTGCATCGCGGCCAAGCGGTTCATCGTTGTTTCGGAAATCTATGACGAATTTGAGAGTGGGTTTGTGAAAGAGATGAAAGCGTTACGCGTTGGCGATCCGATGAGCGAATCTACCGACATTGGACCACTTGCCACCGAGCAAATCCTCAATGATGTGCACGAGCAGGTCAAGACTTCTGTCGCAGCAGGGGCGTTGCTGCTGACTGGCGGCAAGAAGCTGGACCGAACAGGCAATTTTTATGAGCCGACTGTGTTAGCAAATATTCCTGAAGGCGCTCCCGCTTACTACGAAGAAGTGTTCGGCCCGGTCGCTATGCTTTTCCGTGTTGCCGATATCGACGAAGCAATCAACCTGGCAAATGCGACAACGTTCGGTTTAGGTTCATCAGCCTGGACTAACGACCCACAGGAACAAGCGCGCTTCATCGAGGAAATCGAGGCGGGTTCCGTTTTCATCAACGGCATGGTCGCCTCCGATCCGCGTCTCCCCTTCGGTGGAATCAAGAATTCCGGCTACGGTCGCGAGTTGAGCGAATTCGGCGTCCGGGAATTCGTCAACGTGAAAACCGTTTGGATCAAATAATTCCGAATCACCGTCGGACTTGCCGAAGGCCTCATTGGCAAACGGCTTTGCCGCCTACGCGGTGATGGCGTGATCGGGTTTCAGAAGTGCGGTATTATGCCCTCGCAGCAGATTGCACCGAATTTCCGAATAACCCAAAACGATCAGCTTTTTGGCAGAGATGTTGTTTACGCAACGCCACACACCAACCCCCCGAGAATTGCGGTATGACGTTCCGGAAGAAGTACGCAGCAGGTTGTTGGCTGTCTTGCGGGATGCAGTACTTGAATGTTCTGGAGAGTTTGAAGCCTTCCTAGCAGAGGTAGGCCGGACGCTGTTCAAGCGTTATGGAACTCTCTCTAAATCTGGCTATATCGCTGCGAGAAGAAGTGAGAATCCGTTCGTCGAGCATTTCTTTACTTGTCACGACGAACAAGTCCTCGATTTTCTTGAGGTGTGTTTACAAAAACAACCTACTTGTGGAGGACAGAAAACCGTTGATGAAATAAACGAGATATTAAGGGAAACGGGTATTGGTTATCACTTCACACCCTTGATTGAGCATTCGGTAGAGAAACAGTTTTGGCTTGTCCCAGGCCGGAAGAGTAAAGGTGTAGTGGTCGAATATGATTACCCGAAGGCGATCAGAGCGGACAATCAGCTCATACATCAATCGGTGACAGAGCCGACGCTTCACTTCTTGTCGGATCGCAGATTTAAGATCGCTAATTCGGAGGTGCTCAAAGCTCATAAGGCCTTGCGTTCCGGCGAATTCGATGACGCAATAACTGATTCCGCTTCGGCTTTTGAAAGCTTGTTAAAGACAATATGCGATGTTAAAGGCTGGACGTATGACAAGAATCGCGATACCTGTTCCAGACTCCTCGACATTTGTCAGAAGAACGGTCTTTTCCCTTCCTTTTACAAACAGTGTTTCGAGTCTATTTGTGCGATCAGGAATAAGATCGGGGATGCGCATGGCCGCGGTCCCATTCGGGACAATACAGCGCAACTGGAGCACGCAGAACACATGATACACTTGACGTGTTCGAATATGCTTTTTCTAGCCAAACTCGCGGAGCTTGCCTGAATATCAGTCAACTGTGCGTCCACCTTCGTTCTAAATGGTCTTGACGAGCGCTTTTGCCCTCGATAATGTTTCGCTATGAGCGCTGACAAACTTCTTGCAGACGCAATGGCTCTTCCGCTTCCAGAACGGGTCTCGCTCGCCCAGGCGCTTTGGGGGGAGAGCATTGACGCAGGCCTGGCGGACACAGATGAATCTGCTGGCCTTGCGGAGGCTATCCGTCGCGACAAGGAACTTTCGTCAGGCCTCGCAACCGGTCGCACACATGAAGAAGTCATGCAAGCGGCGCGGCGCGCGCTCAAATGCGACTGATCTACCATCCGACACCCTGATTACTGGCGGTATCGTAAATAGGATTGAATTGAGATCACGGAGGTTACCGGCTGCGTGGATTCGCGCCCGTATCATCCGGTCTCCAATCAACTACCGGTTGAATTGAAGGATTCCCACGGCAGACCCAGACATTCGCGCGCATTCCTGGCCGTAAGAAGTGCGGTTTCTTTTCAATGCGGCCCCAATCACTTTTCGTAAATGCCTCGCCATTTATCAGATAGAACTTCGATGGATCGTTCGTCCTGGGATGACGAATGGTGACATTTTCGGTGGTGTCGAAGTTGGTGCGGATGCGTAGAAACGTGCTGCCTTTGCGGCGACGGTAAACGAGCACCCGTCCGTCATATGACGTTAGATCATTCCGATCACACGTCAATTGCGGCGGCGGCATGATTCGGCCCCGCTCTTGAGGAAGAGAAACGCCGCTGGCCGCGGAAAAGGTCATCACTCCGATTAGCAGGACGACTAAAATACGCATCGAAATCTCCTCACCATCAAAAGATGAAGGAGTGTCTCCGAAGAAACACTCCTTCCATCTGTTTTCTAACCTTTCAGACAGCGCTAGTTGCCGTTGCGATAGGTTGACCACATCGTGTCAGCACGATCCGACTGTCCCAAACTGAACTTGTACATGCAGGGATCGTCTGTGTAGTCCATGAAGTTTTCAACCGGATCGACACCAGTACCGTTTGCTCCTTTGCATGTGTCCGGCACCTTTCTGCCGAGACAGCCGAAGAAGGGACTACGTTCCAACGGAGTGTCTGCTACACCGTCGTTAGGCAAAGTGCAACCGCCCTGGAACGTGTGATAGAGACCCAGCCAGTGACCGACTTCGTGAGTTCCCGTGTCGCCTTCGTTGTAGGGAACGTAAGTGGAGCCCGGAAGCGAAGCCCAGTAGCAAACCACGCCATCCTGTGAAGGCGCGCCGGCATACTCATTCGGGAAAGTAGCCCAGCCGAGATAACCGCCGCCGCTGTTGGTATAGAAGTTCAAATCGTCGGCAGTGCCAGTGTGCAGCGCATTCTTCATCGCGGTTTCGCCGGCTGAGCCAGGACCTGCTGCATACCAGGCGTCATTCTGTGTGCGCGTCGCCAGGCCGGCCTTGACGAAACGGAACGATGTGTTTGCCGCAGCCCCTCGATAAACGGGAGTGTCCCCGCCGGCGTAATGTTCGTTCATCGCAGCGATCTGCGCATCAAGGCGTGATTCCGGAATATTCCCTACGCCGTCGGAGCGGTACACGACGTGAAAATAAACTGAGATCGTAATGGAGCCATCCGGGTAAAGTCTGGCTGCCTCATTTCCGCCGCCGCTGACATTACCTTGGCGGCCTAAGGCGCGGCCATTGTTGGACGCCTCCCTGTTAACTTCGTCCATCTCGATTTCATCAACGTGGCGCGTGCTGCACTTCCTGCCGGCTTCGATGAAGGCTTTATGAGATTCAAAAATGACGCCGTCTGGCGCGACTACTTTGCCGTCCGCTCGAACGGCTGATTGATAACCAGGATCATCGGGACGCCCCTGGGCTCCAGCATCTTTTATGTTAACGCCCACCGCGAGGAACGCGAGCACGAGCGCAAGTAAGGCACACGGTGCAAAAATCTTTTTCATTCAGTCCTCCGAGTTTGAGAGTTTATTACCATGAAAGTGGGTGGGGTGAAACCCAGCTTCGTTGAAGGCCTGCCACTATACTAGCGATCGGGCTCCAGTGCTAGCAAATTTCGTTGCATTGCTGGGTGGGGTTGGCGGAGGACGCCTCTGTTGGTCTGAGATGGCTCCTATAGTTGGGGCATTGGAAAATCTTAAGACTTTTATGTCAACATAGTTTGCGAATCAACAACAATTCGAATTTCGGTTTTCGTAGGTCAGAGGGGGAACTTCTAGCATGGAAGACTTCGAAAAACTCGGTGCGTTTTATCTTGGTCGACCTTTCGATCTCAAAACCAGAAAACCGAAGCCTGGAATTCTCTTGTATGATTCCAAGGATCTTGTAACTCATGCCGTCTGCGTGGGCATGACCGGCAGCGGCAAGACTGGCTTGTGTATCGGGCTGCTGGAGGAGGCAGCCATTGACGGAATCCCATCCATAGTCATCGATCCGAAGGGGGACCTCTCAAATCTGCTGCTGACGTTTCCTGAGTTGAAGCCTGAAGACTTTGCTCCCTGGATCAACGAAGAAGATGCGCAAAAGAAAAACCTTTCCACGGTGGAATACGCCGCGCAACAGGCAGACGTGTGGAAGAAGGGATTGGCCGATTGGGGACAAGACGCGGACAGGATTAAACGACTTCGCGATGCCGCCGACTTCAACATCTATACGCCCGGCAGCAACGCCGGCATACCTGTTTCAATTTTGAAATCCTTCGCGGCACCGCCCGCAGCAATTCGTGAAGATGACGAACTATTGCGGGAGCGCATTAATACTACTGCAACCAGTTTGCTCGGCTTGCTGGGTATCGATGCCGATCCAATCAAGAGTCGGGAACACATTCTCATCTCCAACCTTCTGTCGCAGAAGTGGTCGGCCGGAAACGATCTTGATATCGCCGGCCTGATTCAGGAAATTCAGTCGCCACCGTTGACCAAAGTTGGCGTGATGGATCTCGAATCGTTTTTCCCTGCGAAGGATCGATTCGAATTGGCAATGGCTTTGAACAACCTACTGGCGGCGCCCGGGTTTGCCAGTTGGATGGAAGGCGAGCCGCTCGACATCCAAAACATTCTGCACACGCCGGCCGGCAAACCGAGAGTTTCCATCTTCTCGATTTCTCACCTTAGTGACGCCGAGCGCATGTTCTTCGTGTCGCTACTGCTGAACCAAACCCTGGGATGGATGAGGACCCAATCGGGCACCACCAGCCTGCGGGCGATTCTCTACATGGATGAGATCTTTGGATACTTCCCGCCGGTAGCGAATCCGCCATCCAAGCTGCCGCTGTTGACTTTGCTGAAACAGGGCCGCGCGTTTGGTCTTGGCGTTGTGCTGGCCACGCAAAACCCTGTGGACCTTGACTACAAAGGTTTGTCGAATACCGGTACCTGGTTTATCGGACGTCTTCAGACTGAGCGCGACAAAGCACGAGTGCTCGAAGGGCTGGAGGGCGTTGCCGGAGGCACCGGACTGAAGTTTGATCGCCAGCAGATGGAGCAGACGCTCGCTGGACTCGAGAGCAGAGTTTTTGTTCTGAACAATGTACATGATGAAGCCCCTGAAATCTTTCAGAGCCGTTGGGCCATGTCTTACCTGCGCGGCCCCCTGACGCGAAATCAGATTAAGGCGTTGATGGTACCGGTTAAGGCGCAAGCGCAAGAAGCCGTGCCCGCGCGGGCGTTATCCGCCGCCGCGGTGGCGGTTGGGGCAGTTAGTGCACCGTCCAGTTCACCTTCCGTTACGGTTGCCGGTTCAGCCACCCGGCAGCCTGTGCTGCCACCCGAAGTCTCCCAATACTTTGTTCCAGTCCGCAGCAACGTGAACGACGCGACATTGGTTTATCACCCGATGCTGGTAGGAGCGGCAGAGGTGCACTTCAGCGACAAGAAGGTCGACACAACCAGGGAGCTCACGTTGTTGGCCCCGATAGGGGATGGTGCGGTGACGGTCGATTGGGACCACGCATCGGCGGTCGACCTGCCCGTCGCCGATTTGGAACAACAGGCGGAAGAGAATGCACAGTTTGCGGAATTGCCCAGCGCGGCCGGTAAAGCGAAGAGCTACAGCGCCTGGAAAAAAGATTTCGCCGGCTGGATCTACCGAAATCAAAAACTCGAGCTGCTGAAGAGCTCGAAGCTGGGAGAGGTGTCCAATCCGGAAGAGTTAGAGCGCGATTTCCGCGTGAGGTTGCAACAGACGGCTCGGGAAGAACGTGATGAGGCAGTTGAGAAACTTAGACAAAAGTACGCTCCGAAGTTTGCTGCGCTGGAAGAGAAACGCCGGCGGGCGGAACAGGCGGTCGCACGTGAGTCTGAGCAATCGTCGGGTCAGAAAATGCAGACGGCCATCTCGTTTGGAGCCACTCTGCTCTCGTCGTTCATGGGCCGCAAGTCTCTAAGTCTTACCACGCTTGGACGCGCAACGACTGCTGCGCGTGGTGTTGGGCGTTCCATGAAGGAAGCACAAGACGTAGGCCGAGCGCAGGAAACCGTCGCGGCTGTCGGTCAACAACTTGCGGAGCTTGATACTCAGTTTAAGTCGGAGACCGAAGCCCTCGACAGATCTTTCGACGCGCAGACTGAACCGCTGGAAACCGTTACACTGAAACCAACGAAAACTAATATCAACGTGCAAGTCCTGGGTCTTGCATGGACGCCCTATTGGCATAACACTCAGGGACAACTAACGCCGGCATGGCAGTAAACATTTACTTCCCTCTCGACAGTCTGAATTTTTGGAGAAGAATCATGGATGAACTCGTAAAGCAGGTCGCTACCAAAACCGGGATATCCGAGGAGCAAGCCCGCTCGGCTGTCACAACCGTCATCGGCTTTCTGAAAGACAGGCTACCGGCGCCCATAGCCGGTCAACTTGATAATCTCGTCGAAGGCGGCGGAGACGCTGCCGGCGGACTGGGAGATTTAGCCTCCAAGGTTGGAGGGATTTTCGGCAAGTAGTTTCTTTGGGCGCAGATTGGCGTTTTGCCTCACCTGAGTGTTCGTTGAAAATGCAGCTCTCTTCTGAGTGGCGGTCGCCAATCTACCCCCCTTTGCGTGCCGCTAAGAAATATCGAGTCAATTGCGCCCTTCGAGTGTCGCGGCCGATAAGTCGGCAATAAGTTTGCGATAACTCTGTTACAAACTCTCCCCTCGTTATCAACCTACTAAAATGAAACGCGGCTGGAATGTCGGGCGTATAACTTCTCATAGATATGGCGATTTCTGCCGGCACAACTTTAGGCCGTTATGAGGTACGTTCGCTTATTGGAGCGGGCGGGATGGGCGAGGTCTACCTTGCTCAGGACACGCAATTGCGCCGGCTGGTCGCGCTGAAATTATTGCCTCAGAGTTTCACCCAGGACGAAGACCGCCTGCGCAGGTTTGAGCAGGAAGCTTACTCGGCCTCGGCCCTGAATCATCCCAATATCCTGACGATTTATGAGATCGGGCACAGCGATTCCACGCGCTTCATCGCGATGGAGTACGTGGAGGGCGAAACTCTTCGCCACCATTTATCGCGGTCCCACGCGCAATCCGGCGAAGCCTTGTCTGGTTCAGGTCAGCGGTTGAATGAAGCACTCGACATAGCCATTCAAATCGCTTCCGCGCTTGCAGCATCGCAGGTTGCGGGGATCGCACACCGCGATATAAAACCCGAAAACATAATGTTGCGACGCGATGGTTATGTGAAGCTGCTCGATTTTGGTCTGGCAAAACTAACTGAGCGGCCGGAAACAACAGACACTGAAGCACCCACACGCGCTCTGGTAAATAC
>JALZOO010000273.1 GCA_030913905.1 Acidobacteriota bacterium | reverse complement strand
AGATCAAGGACAGAGCAAAACTACGCCGCGTGCGCGATTTCCTGGACCAGCATTCCGCAGCGAAACCTGAAGTCGCCAAAGATTCAGCAAAGAAGCAAACCACTGTTAAGGCCAAAGGCGACACGCTCGTCAATTTTATCGAACTAGAGCACCACTGAGCTTCACATTCCTCACGTCGCCTAATTTGGCGTTCCCGCTCCAAAAGTTTTCTTCCTTTCCGCGCCAGAGACGGTCGGCAGTAGCGACCTACTTGAGATTCTCTGTGCGTCCTCTGTGGACTCTGTGTCTCTGTGGTGAGTTTCTGCTTGCGGTTGTTAACCACAGAGACACAGAGAACACGAAGATTTGCACAGAGAAAAAACTGAAAAGAGGTCACTAGGCAGTCCCGAAATCCATTGACATTAATGAGTCACGCGCCATAGCCTATGCGCCATAAAAGCGAATGCCGCTTGCGCTCCGCGCTCTGGTTTCTTAAGAACTCGATCCTGCCTTGTGTGGAACTACCTGGAGGTTGTAATGAAAGTCTCGTCCCCCCTCTCGAAGCTAACTGTGCTGCTAATCATCTCTGCGTTTTTACTTGTACTCGTCAGCCCTGGACCATTGGGAACGTATGGCCAGAAGCGCAAGGCAGCGCAGAAATCTGGTAGTCGAGCCGCGGGCCTGGTGGAGGAGGCGGACAAGCTGGTAGAAGAGAACAAGTTGTCAGAGGCTATCGACGCGTACAAGCTCGCCATTCGTCTCGATGCCAACTACGCACCGGCTCACGGGGGTTTGGGAAGCGCATACTTTAATAGCGGCAAATGGGACCAGGGTCTCGCCGCTTACAAGGAACAAGTGCGCATCGCGCCGAACGATGCTCAAGCCCAACACGATCTTGGTTATGCATACAACGCCATGGGTCGACACGGCGAAGCATTTGCCCCGCTGGTGAAGGCAGTCGGCCTCGATCCGAGTTTCGCCGAAGCGCATTACGGTATTGGCTACGCCTATCTGAGAAGCAACGACGTCGAAAAATCAATTAATTATTTGAAGAGTGCGATACGGCTGCAGCCCGATTACGCGGATGCTTACTATGGCCTGGGACAAGCCTATGCGCGACTTGGTAAGGCTGATGCGGCCAACGAGCAAATCAAGAAACTTGCTCCCATTGATGCAAAGCTCTCGCGGAAGTTGGAGAAGGAGATTCCAACCATGCTGGCGGCCGCCTCGAATACGTCCGCGTCTCTTGCCGTAACTCAAAGCGCAGACTCGCAGACCGGAGCGCCTGCGGTTACTGAGCAGGCATCGCAACCGATCCGTCTCACATCGTCACCGCAATCCGAACAGTCAACTCGAAAGGTATCCGCGAGTGCGCTTGAAACAGCGCAGCCGGCGAAATTACAGGACTCAGTTGGTGATGCGCAGACTGCCGCACCTTCGAGTGTGCCGCAAGCGCAGAAAATGGATAAGCCGGCTGAGGCTACCTCTCGACAATTGCAACAACTTCCAGCAGCCGCGCCAAAACAAACGACGGAAACCACCGCACCTTCACCGGTTAGTTCCGCAGCATCGCTATCGAATCAGATCACAAGTTTGCCCGTGGGGACTAAACGCTGGGCGCTTGTGATCGGCGTTGACAAGTACCTCGATCCACAAATCAGCCCGCTCAAGGGCTCGGACAACGACGCGCGCTTGATCGCAGATGCACTGGTGCGCTATTCCGGTTTTCCACGGGATCAAGTCATTCTCCTCTCAACCGATCAGCCCATCGAGCGACAACCAACGCGCGTAAATATTTTGCGACGGCTATCTAACCTCAGCACGGCAGTGCCAAAGGACGGGTTGTTGTTGATTTCTTTCGCGGGCCACGGAATGGAACGAGAGGGGCAGGCGTTTCTGCTGCCGTCCGACGCGCAGGTTAGCGATCAGATTTCGTTTCTCGAAGAAACTGCTATCAGCATCAATCGCATGAAACAGCGAATCAAGGAAACCGGCGTCGGCCAGGTATTGGTGTTGCTGGACGCTTGTCGCAACGATCCGGGTGGGCGTGCCGACGCTCCGAATCCATTGAGCTCCGCGTACACCAACGCCTTCAATTTTGATGTACGCAATCGCGAGGTCCAGGCGTTCGCCACGGTATACGCCACCGGGATCGGGCAGCGGGCCTACGAGTACACCGAAAAGAAACAAGGTTACTTTAGTTGGGCCATTGTGGAAGGACTGAAGGGTGCGGCTGCCAACGATAAGAGCGAAGTGACTCTTTCCCAGTTGGTGAAGCACGTACAGGAGGCGGTACCCAAGCGCATCACAATCGATCTCGGCTCGACCAAACAGCAAAGGCCTTTTGCAATTATCGAAGGCTACCGGGCTGAAGAGCTGGTGCT
>JALZOO010000267.1 GCA_030913905.1 Acidobacteriota bacterium | reverse complement strand
CAACGTGCTTGGTCCCAGCTTGACGGGCAGGTTTCAAGCATTTACCTACTGCGATGTCGTGATCTTACGAGATGTCGCGAAAGCACGAATAACTCGTCACCGTTTCGCCCAATTCTAGCTTTGCTGGAACTCTATTGCTCCTCTCAATAGGAACCGTAGGCCGGGCGGGCTGTGGCTGAAGTTTGCCGCTGCAATCAAATAGTGAAGCGGAGCCGTAAACGAAGACGGTTCAGTGATCACCACGAGTACCCAGTCGCGAAGTGAACCAGCCTACACACAGCCCGATGCCGAATGCGGCACCCGCGGTGTATCCAACCGATTGCCAGGGATTCTTCTTCACCCAATACGTCGTGTCTTCCATCACGTCTTCCATCGCGCGTCTGCCGTGCTTCGCCATTCGCTCGGCATCCAGGACCGCATCTTCGACCGCATCCCCCAGTCTCTTCTTTAGCAATCGGAAGTCGACGCCGACCTCGGCAATCTTACCGGCTGTCTCGAGGGCATCGCTCATTCGGCTGTTGGTTTCGCTATTTACACTTGCTTGCATAGTCATCTTGAATTTAGCTCCTTTCTCAATGATGAGCATAAGCAACTGGTGTGCTGATCGCGGTGCGGAAAGATGTTCGCCCAAACAGGCATTTTCCCGTTGCCATCGGAAATGCAATTCAACGATGCTGCGAACTTTTACCTAGTCCATTGGGTGACTTTGCTCAATTCCAATCTGGCTCGGCTAGTTCCTAACAATCCAAGGGGACTTCGGCAGTTAACGACCGGAACGTAAGTTGCGCAACTCGCTTAACGGAGAAATCCCAACTTGCAACCTGACGCGGCCGACGGTTTATGGAACGTCTGCGTCGGATGAGCTTAAGTTACGTGTGTAACAAGCCGTGGGTGAAGCTAAGACCCAGCTTAAGCTCAAAGTCGACGCCGCCCGTAAGAGATACCAAGGGCGAAGAGAACTGCTGCTCAAGAGAATCGAGGAGATTGAGCGCGAAGGAGAAGCCAAGATCAAATTACTGCAACAACAGGTGGCAAAGACCACGGGTCAAGCCAAGGCCAATCTGGAGAAGCGAGTGGCCGACGAGCGCGCAAAACACAACGCTCGCGTTGCCACGCTTAGACAGGCTTGGCAACTGGTCAAAGAAGCAGCTGCGATTTAAGGGCGAGGCTGTTAACAACCGGCTCATAGGAAGTACCCAAGCCCGCTCCCGCCGGAATCGGCCGGGAGCGGGACACTTGCACTCGCGGAAGTCCTGCACATAGCCGCGGATTTTTGCACCCTGGGACTACCATTGACAGACGAGGTCAGAGTCAGTCCGGTAATGATCCGGAACGGCGCGCCGGAGAGGAACGTAATGAGGTTTCCACATCTTGCCGCTGACAATTACTTCCAACTTTTCCAGGCCCACATCTGCCAGGCCAGCACGCTGCGCCTCGCGCGCAACCTCCAGCGCCACTTTGAAAGAAATGTCTCGCACTCGTTCCAGCGGTGGATAGAGTGGTCCTGCGGGGTCATGCAACACCGGGGCGAATTCACTTAGCACGCGCGCAGCTGCGGCGAACATGGAATTGGTCACGCGGCGCGCTCCGGATGCGATCACACCCAGGCCGACACCGGGAAAGATAAACGAGTTGTTGCACTGGCCGATTTGAATCACGCGGTCACCGTAAGCGACGGTTGGATATGGGCTGCCGGTAGCAATCAGTGCTCTGCCTCTAGTCCACTCAAGTAGGTCCGACGGAATTGCCTCGCTTTTTGAGGTAGGGTTCGAAAGCGGAAAGATTATTGGTCGGTCGACATGTTTTGCCATCTCGCAAACGATCTCTTCGGTGAACACTCCCGGCTGCGCCGATGTGCCGATGAGAATCGTGGCCTTTACGTTCTTGATCACATCGGTGAAGTTAGGTTTTGCAGGATCGTCAAGCTGCCAATGCCGCGTTCCATCGATTGGCTGAGCGTATTTTTGTTTGAATGGTTCAACGGTAGCCCGTTCGTTATGCAGCAGACCTTGACTGTCAACTAACCATAGTCGCCCGCGTGCTTCGAGTTCGGTCGTGCCCTCAACCATCATGGCGGCAACGATCTGATCACAGATACCAATCGCCGCCGCACCCGCGCCAAGAATCACTATTCGCTGCTCGCTGAGTTTCTTATGGGCCAGCCTGGTTGCGGCCAGCAAACCGGCAACAGTGACTGCCCCGGTCCCCTGTATGTCATCATTGAAAGTACAAAGTCGATCGCGATAGCGCTCGAGTATTCTGGGGGCGTTGTACTTTGAAAAGTCTTCCCATTGCAGCAGCACCTGCGGAAACTTCAGCTTTACAGCTGAAACAAAGGCTTCAATGAAGTCGTCGTAATCTTTGCCCCGCACGCGTTCATGCCGCCAGCCGAGGTAAAGCGGATCGTCAAGCAATTCGCGGTTGTCCGTTCCAACATCGAGCAGAATGGGCAACGTTCTGGCAGGATGGATTCCTGCGCAGAGCGTATAAAGCGAAAGTTTACCCACCGGAATTCCCATACCTCCCACGCCAAGATCACCGAGACCAAGGATTCGCTCCCCATCAGTTACTACTATTACTTCCGGGTTTTGCGCCGGTGCATTGTTGAGCAGCGAAAAGATCTCCTGGCGATAGGGGTATGAAATGTAAAGACCGCGTGGACGGCGAAAGACGTGACTGTATTGGCGGCAGCCCTCGCCGACCGTCGGCGTGTAGATGATCGGCATCATCTCAGTAACATGTTGTTGTAGCAGCGCGTAGAAGAGTGTTTCGTTTCGATCCTGAAGGGCCGTGAGAAATACGTAACGCTCGATGTCGTTATCCTTGCGCTGGTAATTTTCGTAAACGCGCGCCAGTTGTTCTTCGATCGTCGACGTATGCGGCGGCAGCAATCCTGACAGCCCTAATTCGCGTCGTTCTGTTTCTGAGAAGGCGCTGCCCTTGTTGAGTAGCGGATCGTCAAGCAGTTGCTGGCCGGTAACTGATGTAAACTGCGATTCCGGTTCAACGCGGTCGAGCATAGATATAGTCATCGTTAACTTTCCTTTTGGCACAAGGTCGCAATGAACTCAAAGCGACATTTTGATGATAGCAAGTTTTTCAATGTTCCGAACGTCGCGGGCGCTAGTGACTTTAAGACGGACTCCTCTGCCTTCAGCGTACTTCTTTGCGCTGTCGATGATCTTCAAAATGGAACTCGGCAGCTTGGCTTCGTGAGCTGCCTGAACCGCCTTTTCACCTAACGCAAAGGACGCCAGAAAATGCCCTTCGCAGGGTGTCAGGTAAAGAATGATTCGCTCTTTGTGCTTTAGTCGCAACCCCCAGCCAGTTGTCTTGCTGGTGAACCCCCATTCGAAAGTCAAAGGCGTGAAGCGTGACGCGATGCGCTCTTTGAGCTCGTTCCAGAAAACAAACGAACCTTTCAGCGCTCTCCCGACGTCGGCTTCCGTAGGCTGCCGCGCTTTGTCGTCGAACACACTTAAAGCCATTGAGCAACCTTTTCTACTTCATCGCAGAGCTAGCGTGCGGAGCGCGCTGAAGCATAAAGCCTGGGGTGAAGCGAAGCGTAACCCCAGGAGCATTGGCCGGCGGGTGAAAGAGCCCACGAAGTGGGCGACAGAGTGCCAGCTTTGACACTGCCGCCCGCATTGGCGGGCTCGGACACTTTTCTCGGATCTGTCTCTGGGGCTCACGCCCCAGGCTTTATGCTGTCGCCTGCTTCGCAGGCTGGTTGTGGTTAATTGCAACATAGTCTTACACAATTGTGACCTTATCGCCGTAGCTCGGAACTGTCAC
>JALZOO010000142.1 GCA_030913905.1 Acidobacteriota bacterium | reverse complement strand
GCTCCCTTCCGCCGACAAAGTGGTTAATAACTATTTGAAAGCTATCGGCGGCAAGAAGCGTGTGGCGAAAATCAGAGATGCCACATACGAATGGACCGTTCAACTTAATGACCAACCGATTGGGGTGGCAAAAATGCAGGTAAAAGCCCCCGACTCGGCTCGCATAGAGATGACGCTCGGAGACGGCCAACTGACCTTAGGCGTCAACACGCGATCAGCCTGGATGCAGGGTATGGACGGAAAGTATCAGACCTTGACTGGTGCAGAAGCCGCCGCGGCTAAGCTGCAAGCCGCGCTGGATGCCAGTCACTTACTTGATCTCAAAAAGCGGAACGTGCTCGCGCGAGTGACGTCAATGAGGCAAATGGACGCGAAGGAGTTTGCCTATGTCGTAGAGTTTTCTCTGCGTAGTGGTGCGCGCCTGAAATATTTATTCAGCACGGCCTCCAAGCTATTGCTCAAGATTGAAGATGACGAGCTAAGAAGCACCACGCGATTTTCAGACTTTCGCTCTGCAGGCGACATTCTGGAACCTCATCGCGTGAGACTGAATAATGCCACGGGCGATCTGACCTTTGTCCTGCAACGGGTGAAGTACAACACCGGTGTCCAGGACGCGATTTTCGATCCGCCCAGTGCGACTGAGAAGCTGAATGTGGTTGCGTTGTTGCGCGAAGTGTCCCGCAATCAGGATGAACTCGAAAAGCGGTTTACAGAGTATTCCTTCCGCCAGGTGGAAACGAATCGAGAGATAAACGGTAAGGGTGAGCTAAAGAAAGAAACGGTAAAAATTTATGAAGTCTTTCCAATTGCGAACCGCCAACCGGTGATGAAACTGCTTAGCGAAAATGGCGTAGCACTTTCCAGAGAACGCGCGGCAAAGGAACAGAAACGAGTAGAGGAAGAGTTTTCAAAAGCGGAACGCGAGAAAGAAAAAGACGAGCAGAGGGCGCAGAAGCAGAGTGCGGAGCTGGAGCGGAAGAAAGCAGCGGCGAGGCAAAAGGGCGAAGATGACGATCTCGAGATATCACAGTTTTTGAAAATTCATGAGTTTGTGTCGCCGCGCCGGGAACGCTTTCGCGATCGCGAAGCAGTGGTTTTCGACTTTCGTCCACGTTTCGGGTTCAAGCCAGGCAATCGTCAGGAAGACCTCATTTCAAAACTGGTTGGAGTTGTCTGGATTGACCCGGCAGACAAACAGATCATGCGTCTGGAAGCGAAACTGGCTGAAGGCTTCAAAATGGCCGGTGGATTGCTGTTTTCACTGCGTCCGGGCGCGGCGTTTGTGATGGAGCAGACGCGAATGGTTGAAGGAATTTGGCTACCGCGTCAGGCCCAGATCAACTTGACCATGAAATTCCTCCTGTTTGGAGGCGGCGACTTTAACAAGACTATCGAGTGGAGTGACTACAAACATTTTTCGGGGGACGTCGGCGACTACAAACTCGATGCGCCAAAGTTTACTGAGGCTGCCAAGAGGCCGTGAGCTTCGGCATCTCTTTGGAGTGCGCCGGCCCGGCGGCGCTTTGGCCCGCTCCGCTGGAACGGTTTCTTCAGTCGTTAAGGCGGGGACAGACCAAAGCGGCGCCAACCGGGGTCCCCGGCGCGGCAGCCGCGCTGGGGTGGTAGATCGCCGCACTCCAAGGAGTGGAGCGCCCCTGGTTTCCATTTATTCGTATGTCCAAAGTTAACGTCATTGGTGGTGGGCTTGCGGGAGTGGAAGCCGCGTGGCAAGCGGCACGTGCAGGCGCGCAGGTTCGCCTGTTCGAGATGCGCCCGGTCGGCAAAACTCCAGCGCATCGAACAGACAAACTCGCCGAAATTGTTTGCTCGAATTCGCTGAAGTCCGATGAACCTGGCACAGCTTCTTATCTGCTTAAAGAAGAGCTGCGACGTGCTAACTCGCTGGTGATGTCCGCAGCGGCGGCCACGCGTGTCCCGGCCGGGGCAGCACTGGCCGTCGACCGGCTCAAGTTCGCAACGCTGATAACGGAACAAATCGAGAATGAACCAAACATTGAGTTGGTGCGCGAAGAGGTGCAGGCAATTGATGAGGACGAAATCAATATAATTGCCACAGGGCCGCTTTCGTCGGATGCGTTAACGATGGAGATCATGAGACTCACGGGCAGCGATCAGCTTTACTTCTATGACGCAATCGCGCCGATCGTGTCCGCCGATTCTGTCGATCGCTCCATCGCTTTTCCCGCCGCCCGCTACGACAAAGGCGGCGATGATTATTTGAACTGCCCGTTTGACGAAGAACAATACGCGGTGTTTTACGACGCCCTGATTAATGCGCAGAGTGTTCCGCTGCAACGTTTCGAGGAAACCCGTTGGTTTGAGTCCTGTCTGCCGATTGAAGAGTTGGCGCGCCGCGGTGTAGATACTTTGCGTTTCGGACCGATGAAGCCGGTCGGATTGATCGATCCACGGACTGGACGCCAGCCTTATGCGGCAGTGCAATTGCGGCAGGAAAATTTAATGGCTGATGCATACAGCCTTGTCGGCTTTCAAAATCATCTACGTTACGGCGAACAGGCGCGGGTGCTGCGTCTGATCCCGGGAATGGAAAAGGCGGAGTTCCTGCAGTTTGGCCAGATTCATCGAAACACTTACATCTGCTCGCCGCGCGTGCTCGCCGCTTCCATGCAGATGCGCGACCGGCCGAATGTTTTTTTCGCCGGGCAGATTACCGGCGTCGAGGGCTATGTTGAATCGGTCGCGATGGGATGGCTGGCTGGAGTCAATGCGGCGCGGTTTGGGAGTGGACAGGAACTGGTCACAGCGCCGCCTTTAAGCGCGACTGGTGCATTGGCCCGCTATGTTTCCAACGCACAAACGAAAAACTTTCAACCGGTTAACATTACTTTCGCGCTGCTTGAACCATTGTCCGACCACGATCGAAAACGTGTACGCCGAAAACGCGATCGCCATCAGTTACAAGTAGAATTGGCTCTCAAAGAATGGGACTCCTGGCTTCACGAAACTCACCAAACGCAGTCTGCGCTTCAGGCTCTCGCATGACGAAGCCGCTCGTCATAAAACTGCGTCCAGCATTGCTGGTCGCCGCACTGCTCAGCCTTAGCTTCGCAACGATCGTGTTCGCCCAGTCGGGACGCATAAAAGACAAGACAGCCAAGCCGGTTGCCGCGAAACCTAAAGCTGGCTCGAGTCCTTCATCCGACTCCGAAAAGGCTCGCACGCCCCCAACCCCGACTCCGACTCCAACAAAAGATTCACCCCGAACGGATGGCGGCGAAGAAGTTGAAGAATCAGACATTGTGCGCGTGAGTTCAAACCTGGTTCCTATTCCCGCATCCGTGGTTGATGCCAGGGGGACAGCAATTACGGGACTCAAACTTGAAGACTTCGAGTTGCGAGTTGATGGTCTACCAAAACCGATAAGCGATATGACCCGTTCCGAAACGAGCGTGAAGTTGGTCATGCTTTTCGACAACAGCGGCAGCACACACATTTATCGCGACTTTGAAAAGCGCGCGGCCATGCACTTCTTTCGGAAGGTGCTGCGACCGATTGACGAGGCAGCGATCTATTCAGTGGAATCGGACAGTTATCTGGCCCAACCTTTGACCCGGGACATTGCCAGGCTGGAGCAAACAATTCAAAACTTTGGCACCCCTCAGGGGGCCACTTCGCTTTTCGATGCCATCATTGATGCCGCCGCTTATCTGCGACCTTACAGCGGCCGGCGCGTGCTGGTTATAGTTTCGGACGGCATTGAAACAACGAGCCGGAACGATTTTGCGACGACAATACAACGCGTGCTGTCGGATGATTGCCAGATTTTCATAGTGCAAACCGGGCTGTATGACAGCGCCAACCTGCGTGCTCTCGCCGCCGAGCGCCGGATGGAACAGCTTGCGGGAAACACCGGTGGCGCTGTCTATGCTCCGAAAACAGCTACCGAATTGGACGACGCGTTTAAGCAGATTGCAGCTGACCTGGCTCAGCAGTATGTGCTTAGTTACTATCCGCGCGACGAACGCCGCGACGGACGCTTTCATGTGATCGAGCTGCGAGTTAGAGTGCGGAAAGATGTACGCGTACGAGCGCGCAAGGGTTATTATTCGCCCAAGTCAGCGACTGTTGCTGCTACTAGCTGGTAAGGAGACTATGGAGCAACTGTTAACTCAGTTTCTCGAGCACCTGCGCTACGAACGCAACGTCAGTGAACATACCTTGCGAAACTACCAGAGCGATCTGGAACAGTTCGTCGATTATCTTTCCCCAGCGCATCCTAAAACAGGGAAGAGAACCACGCCCGCCCCAGCCGAGATCGATCACATCACCATACGCGAATGGCTTGCGTCGCTTCACTCGGCGCAGAAGAAGAAGTCCTCCATCGCCCGTAAGCTGGCCGCACTGCGAACGTTTTTTCAGTTTCTGGTACGTGAGGGAATGCTGGAGCTAAATCCTGCGAAGCTCGTTTCGACGCCCCGACTCGAGAAGAAACTCCCAAAGCATCTCTCAATCGAGGAAGCCATTCGGTTCATCGAAACACCCGACATCGAAACCGAACTTGGTAAACGTGATCGCGCCATGCTGGAACTGATGTACGCGACGGGCGTCCGCGTGGCGGAGTTAACTAAGCTCAATCTTGGCCACATTGATTTCAAGAACCGTCTTATTCGGGTTACCGGAAAGCGACGGAAAGAACGAATCGTGCCGTTTGGCGAGCCGGCGCTGGAAGCCTTGAGGAGTTATCTGGAAGTTCGCGATGGATTGTTGGACGCTGCACCCGTTTCTGAGCGTGAACCGGAAGCACTCTTTCTCAATTACCAGGGGACTCGCATTACGACTCGATCAGTTGGGAGGGTGGTAGAAAAATACATCCGCGTCTGCGCTGGAAGGTATGACATCAGTCCCCATGCGCTACGCCATTCCTTCGCTACACATCTTCTCGACAGTGGAGCTGACCTTCGAGACATTCAGGAGCTGCTCGGCCACGCACGCTTGTCGTCAACCCAAATCTACACTCACGTTTCCATGGAAAAACTGATCAAGGTCTACGACAAAGCGCATCCGAAGGCGTGAATCGTAAATCGTAAATCGTGAACAGTGTTGTCTCTTCTTTCGAGGCTCCTTAAGGGTCAGACAACCCCAAGGCAGAACAACTCCGGAGCGAAAAAAACTATTTACTATTTACGATTCACGATTTACGGCTTTACAGCGTGGCGTGCTCGTCGTCACCGTTTGCGGCTTCAATGAGCGCCTGGCATTCAGCGTCGTAACGTGCGGTCGGCAAGGCTTCGAGGCGGCGTTCATCGATCAACTTACCGCAGCGAGCGCAAATTCCATACGAGCCTTCGTCAATTCGTAAGAGCGCCTGATCGATATCAGCCACCATCTGCGAATCGCGTTCACCCTGACGGAAGGCGAGTTCTTTGTTTACATCCAGCACCGAGAGATCAGCCGGATCCATCACACTATCATCGGAAAGTTCGAGCGCTGCAGCCTGATCGTCGCGAACGTTTTCCGTTTGTTCTCGTAATTGGGCCAGAAGGATGGTTTTGAAGTGAGCTAGTTTTGCAGGCTGCATTGTTTCCCCTTGTTTCTTGCAATTCTAAAAGTGTCTTGGTGGGAACGGATTATATCTTACGGGCTCCCGTAATCATAAAGCGGAGTTCGGCGCTAAGAGTCATTTAGAATTTCCATCTCAATCCCAAACGAACAGCGCGGGGAGATCCTGGCGAGATGTTGTCGTTGCTGTCTGCATTGATGAAGTATTTTGTGCCGAAAAGATTTTCTATGTTTGCCTGCAGGCCAAGCTTTTCATTGAAGCTGTAGAAAACGGCAGCGTCTGCTCGCGTGTAACCGGGTAGTACGACCTTGTTGTCGATAGCGGCGAACATGTCCGATCGATGAATGATGCCCATGCCAACGCCGAGTTTCCGCGAGACTCGATAATTGTTCCAGACTGACATCGTGTTCCGCGGCACTTGCGCGACACCCGCACCACGCGGCGCTGCCGTCGTCGCACTCGTAACATGGGCATCCTGGTACGAATACCCCGCCGCGATTTTCCAATCACGCGTTATTGCGCCGTTTAATCCGAGTTCAAATCCGCTAGTGCGTTGGCTGCCGGTCTGGACAATCCGCGTGGGGTCGTTAGGATCTGTCGCCCGCGTGTTAGTGCGGTCCAAACGGTACGCTGCTGCAGTCAGCGAAAGCGATGCGCGCACGTCCCACTTCGCGCCAAACTCATAATTGGTAAACTTTTCCGGCTTCAGCGTTTGTGTTACCGCTGTCAGGGAAGAGAACTGATCGCCGGAACTCGGCAAATAGGAAACGCTGTAATTACCGTAAAGAGACAGTGGAACAATGGGCTTAATCACAAGGCCTACGCGAGGTGAGACGAGACTGTCGAGCCGCTCGAGGTTCTCACCGGTTCTATTATTGTGAAACTTTAGATCGAATCGATCGAAGCGAACGCCTGTCAGTAATTGAACCTTTGATGACAGTTCGATTTGATCCTGCACATAGCCGGCTGCGACCACAGCCTGGACACGATTGTCAGCGTCGGTGGCATTTTGCCGAAAAGTTACCGGCGTATCGATCGTGGGATTTGAAAAATCGACCGAGATTGTGGTGGCGGTGTTATTGAAGAAGCCCGTATTACGAAAGTTCGTTGATACCTGCCGTCCGAATTCGGCCCCGGCCATTAGAGTGTGACGAATAGGGCCCGTCTTGATGGCGTAAGTGAGATCAGTTTGATTGAACAGATTCCGACGATGAGTCGCGTTATTGTAAACGGAGAGATTCACTCGAGTGGCATCGGCGTTAACGACGCCAGGCACAAAATTCTGATAGAAGCGATCGTAGTCTCCAAGCAAAGTGCGGTTGCGAATGTTCAAGTCGCCAAGCTGATGCTCAATTACACCGGAGACAAGATTGACTCGGGCACGCACGCGGCTTTCGTCCGGATTACCGAAGAAAGTTGAAATGTCAGCAGGCGACGGACGTCCGCGATACGAAGGTATTCCGCGATCAGCAACGCGGTTATCGCGAAAGTGTTCGTACCCGAGTCTGATCTGCGTGTCTTTACTAGCAACGGCGGTTAACGTTGGATTTATGCCGAGCCGTTCCAGATTAACTTGATCGCGAAAACTTCCTGAGTTCTCGTACAGACCATTCAATCGAAACGCGACGCGATTGTTGAACGGCCGCCCAAAATCCCCCACCAGGCGCTTGTTATTGTAAGAGCCCCCCTGGAACCTCAATTCACCCACGGGGGCAAACCCCGCTTCCTTCGTAACGCGATTAACTACCCCGCCGCCCCCACCGCGTCCAAAGATCATCGCGTTGGGACCCTTCAATGCCTCGAGGCGCTCGAGGTTATAGAGGTCGCGGTAATACTGAACGTCGTCGCGCACTCCATCGAGAAAGAAATCCGCCGAAGAGCTGTTGCCCCTGATTACCAACTGATCGCGATTGTTCTCGCCTTGAATTGCCGTGATGCCGGGAACATACCGCACGACATCTGCGATGCTTTGCATTCCCTGATCCTTTATCATCTGCTGTGAAACTACGGTCACCGACTGTGGAATGTCGCGTAGCGGCGTTAGCGTCTTCGTCGCGCTGTTGACCAGACTTTCATATCCGGCCATGTCGGTAACAGTCACCACAGCACTGTAAGCTTCAACCTGCAGAACGATTTCCAAAGGTTCAAAGTAAGTGGGTTTCGATTTGATTATCTGCGAAGCTTCGGCAAAGCCGGTCGCGGTGATGCGAAGCGTGTATTCCCCTGGCTCTAACTCCAATGAGAATTCACCATCGCGGTTGCTGACAGTGGAAGGGCCGGGCGCACCTTTTTGCATGGCGTTAATTTGTGCGCCGGCGATCGCAGCACGGTTCGAATCAACGACCTTGCCACGAAGCGGAGAACGCACAGCAGTTTCCTCGCCGTAGGCCGGGCAAAAGAGAAGGCCAACGAGGACGATTAGGTAAAGGATCCGGGAAGCGGGAAGCTGTCGAGCAGTCGGTAACAAGCCGAGATTCCTCCAAAAAAGGGGCGAAAAAATAAACGATATCCATTTGAAATTGAAAACCGTTTTCAAAATAGACTTTATGCCAGGCGGGGGATCGCTGTCAAATTGCCGCCGTATGATTAAGTCGTTGCCTACTTGTCGTGATTGCAGACAAGCTCGGCGGCCAGGAGTGGGATGGTGAGTTCGTGGTGTCCGGTGATCGAGTATCCGCGCCCGGCACCGTTTGCCGTGGGCCGGCGTACCACATTCGTTAGCGGGCGATAGGACTGGATGAAGTCGAAGTTTGCAGTGGTGATGTCCTTCAGCTCGTTTCCCAGATTGCGGACCAGTGTGACCGCCTTAAGAAAAACTTCCGGCAGCGTTACAGCCGAGCCGACGTTCAAATAGACGCCGCCGCCATTCATTCGACGCACGAGCTCAGCGAGCAGACGAAAGTCTGTGTGCGTGGTTGCACCCAGTGCGGCCCCATCTGCTTCAGGATGAAAGTGGCCGATGTCACCGCCAATGGTGACATGAGCCGTAAAGGGGATGCGGGCTTCATATGATGCGCAAAGAAGCGAATTGTCGGCGTGTTTCGGCTGAAGCTTCAACAACGCGCGACCAGTTGCCTCGCCCAATCCAATTCCTTCCGACGCTCCTTCCTGTGCGGCACGGTTGAGGAGTTTCCCGGTTTCGTCTGCGCCGCCGAAGATTCCCTCGCCGAGCGTGGCGTCGACATCTTCAGATGTTGAACCGACCATCGCCACCTCTGCATCGTGGACCAGCACAGACCCGTTGGCTGCGATCGCGGTGAGGAAGCCACGTTTCATTAGATCGATAATAATTGGCGCCAATCCGGTTTTGATGACGTGCCCGCCAAGTCCCCAAATGATTGGTTTGTGCGATTCGCGCGCACGTGCCATCTGCGAGGCGATCTCTCTCAAGTTTTGAACAGCGAGGATGTTTGGAAAGGTGGCCAGGAAATCCTGAAGCGAGGCAGCCGTTGTGGTTGGACGAGCAAAGTCATTGAGCGAGACTTTGCTGGGGCGCGAAGCGAGCGGATACGTGGACACCTTGTCCAACTCAAGCGGCTGCAAGTTGTCCTCGTAAGCTGAAGGCAAGCTGTGCTCCTTAATCCTACAAGTAGTCGAGGTCTGCCAAGTCTTGCTTTCGGCCCACAGCAGCCTTGTTGCGCTTTAACAATTCCTTCGAGATAAACGGAACCTTGAGACCATCAAGCTCGCCATACTCGCGTGTGGCCCATGCTTCTTCGAACTCCACGCCGGATATTGATGTCATCAGATCCACTCGGTGGGGTTCTACTCCCAGTTGAACGACTTGGTCTGCAGCGGTGAAATCTTCCTCGACAATTCCGATATTTGCAAAGCCAAATTGCTTAAGAATATGGCTGAGCCTCTCAGCATTCTGAGGAGAAGCCTCCACAAAGAAATCGATATCTCCGGTGTAACGGGGACGACCGTGATGAGCTAGCGCGAAAGCTCCAACAATTACGTAGCGCACATCACGAGCGTTTAGTAACTCGATAAATTCTCTTCGGTCCCGTTCCAGCTTCATCGGATTTTACAGGGGTGTTTTGGCTGATCAGAGTGAGCAGTATATCCAAGCGCTGAGAAGGAGTCAGGGAATTATGAAACTCCCTATTAGCCTTTTCAGCTTCCGCAAAAGATCTGAACACTCTCTTGACTTTCAGCATGCGATTCATATTGTAACAAGATATGAGGCGTACCAGAATCTTTGCAGGCCATTAGTTTTACAGCGAACGAACTCCGGAGTATCACGCGATCTTCTTGTCTTCGCGGCGAGAGTTTCCGTTTCCGTTCTTCGCCAGACGACCGTTGAGCAAAGGCCGCAGGACCTGGCCCGTGTGTGAACGGCGCGAGCGCGCGACTTCTTCGGGAGTGCCGGCTACTACTACGCGACCACCATGTTCACCGCCTTCAGGACCGAGGTCGATGATGTAGTCGGCAGACTTAATCACATCCAGATTGTGCTCAATCACAAGTATCGTGTTGCCCATTGAGACGAGTCGCTGAAGCACGTCGAGCAGCTTGTGGACGTCGGCAAAGTGGAGACCTGTCGTGGGCTCGTCAAGCATGTAGACGGTACGACCGGTTGCTCGCTTCGACAATTCCTTGGCCAGCTTTATGCGCTGTGCTTCGCCGCCCGAAAGCGTGGTTGCTGACTGTCCAAGTTTCAAATAACCCAGACCAACATCCGAAAGCGTTTGTAGTCTCTGTTGGATCTGTGGAACGTTCTCCAATAGCGGCAACGCCTCTTCTACCGTGGTATCGAGCAACTCCGCGATCGACTTTCCTTTGAACTTAACCGAGAGAGTTTCACGGTTGTAGCGGGCGCCACGACAAACGTCGCACAAGACATAGACGTCAGGCAGAAAGTTCATTTCGATGCGCTTCATCCCGTCGCCCTCGCAGCCCTCGCAGCGTCCACCCTTTACATTGAACGAAAATCTTCCCGGCTTGTAACCTCGTTCACGCGATTCCGGAAGCATTGCATACAGCTCGCGGAGCGGGGTGAATAGACCGGTGTACGTGGCGGGATTGGATCGGGGTGTGCGGCCAATCGGCGACTGATCGATCTCGATGACCTTATCGATGTGTTCAAGTCCTTCGATGCTCGTGCAGGCGCCCGGCTCAGCCAGCGAACCATATAAGTGACGCGCAAGAGCCGGATAAAGAATATCGCCGATGAGTGTTGACTTGCCCGAGCCCGACACGCCGGTGATGACTGTTAGTAATCCAAGCGGAATCGAAACGTCGATATCTTTCAAGTTGTTGGCGCGCGCGCCATGGACCGTCAGGTATTTCCCATTGGCGGATCGTCTTTGCGCCGGCACTTCAATCTTTTTCAAGCCTCGCACATAGAGTCCCGTGATTGAATTCGGATTGTTCGCCACATCTTCAGGCGTACCGAAGGCCACTACCTCGCCGCCGTGAGCGCCGGCGCCCGGTCCCAGGTCAACTACATAGTCAGCGCGCCTGATGGTTTCCTCATCGTGCTCGACAACCAGCACTGTGTTTCCCAGGTCGCGCAACGCGGATAACGTTTCCAGTAATCGTTGGTTGTCGCGCGGGTGCAATCCAATCGACGGCTCATCGAGAACGTAAAGCACGCCGCGCAGTTGCGATCCGATCTGCGTGGCCAGACGTATGCGTTGTCCTTCTCCTCCAGAAAGCGTCGAAGACGAGCGATCGAGCGTGATATATCCCAGACCGACGCTTTGGAGAAACCGCAAACGGTTCTTAATCTCGCGCAAAATCTGTCCGGCGATCTGTTCCTCGCGCGCATTCAACTGAATCGCTTCAAAGACGGGAACAGCGTCTTCAATTGGCAGCGCTGTATATTCCGCAATGCCTCGACCGCCCAAACGAACCGACAGCGAATCGGATCGCAGCCGTCTGCCTTTGCAATCAGGACACACGCTCGGCGAAACAAGTTCCTCGAGGGCCGTTTTGACTTTCTCCGAGGGTGCGTCATTAAGTCGGTCGCGCAGCCATCGAAGCGCACCCTTCCATGGACTTTGATACGAGTACAGTCCTTGCCGAAAAGTTAACTGTCCGGTGACGCCGTGCAGGAAACCATCACGAACGTCCTGCGGAAGTTCGGCAAATGACCGTTTAGGATCCGCGTTGAAATTCTTGGCAACTGCCAATAGCGCGCTTCTCAGATAAGCTGAACCCTGGCGATCCACGGTTCCCATGAACGCGAGCTTGTCGGCCGCAGTAGTGGCGTCGCAGATTAACTTGGAAGGATCAACTTCCATTACTGTGCCGAGACCGTGACATCGCTTGCAGGCGCCATAAGCAGAGTTGAACGAAAA
>JALZOO010000247.1 GCA_030913905.1 Acidobacteriota bacterium | reverse complement strand
GTGTCCTGTTTGACAAATGTGTTTCGCGGCGAACCCGACCGCGCTTAGGTTCCCCATTTATAGCCTTACAGCGTCCGCATAGGGGTCTGCCGTCTGTCCCTTCTTCGCGGTAACGAGTTTCAATCCTGTTTCCGGGTTTGCACTTGGGGTTGTTGTGATGAACGTTTGCGAAATTGATTTTCCTGGAGTGCCAGGTCAGCATATTTCGGGAATACATTTAGTAGAGGCTCCTAAGTGAGAAGTGGGAAGCGGAGAGGTATCTCTCCCCGAACCGTAACCGCCCCTGCCCGACCTTGTATTTTCTAATCCAAGTAAAGGGTTATTTGGTGCTTTGATTCCAGATAAGCGCCATGTAGAATCCGCTTGCCCACAAATCGGCCCAAGGGCCGAACATTGGCAGTAGCGAGGCAAAGGTCCTTGGAGACTTGCCGTCAGGCATTTCCCCGACCGCGCCTCGCTTTCTTCTTTGTACTCCACAGTCTCAAGCCCCCACCCGCACCTGGCTTGCTAAAAGGCCCTAAGATTCCGCACACCGAGTCTTTCCTCATCATAAAAAGGCTTATTCGTCGCAAAATCCTCCTCAATCTTCTCGACCGTTCCACTCGATGACGCACCGGTGGAACTTCCCCGCCGAGTCCAAAAGACAGCGACGAGGAAATCACAGTCTTGAGAACTCGCTTGTTAAGGATTGCCTAGGTTAGATGGAGGCGGCGATCGGAATCGAACCGATGAATAAAGGTTTTGCAGACCTCTGCCTTACCACTTGGCTACGCCGCCCTAAAAAGGATGAAGGATGAGGGATGAAGGATGAATAAATCAAACGAAAGCTGATTGCTTTCATCCGTCATCCTTCAGCCTTCATCCTTCAGGAATTTGGAGCGGGAGACGAGATTTGAACTCGCGACCCTCGCCTTGGCAAGGCGATGCTCTACCACTGAGCTACTCCCGCTTTAGAGCAGAACCGATTCTAATGATTAGCCTTTTGTTGTCAAGCGAGCCTGTCGGCGAGCCGGTGCGCGCTGTGAAGCCAATTTCATTAGCACCTGGCTTCAGCCAGGTGTTCACGAATGTCTATTGTCCATAAACCGTTTCAACGGTTTATGAAAGCCGTTAAAACGGCCGTGGGTTGGTCGCTGCAGTTCGTCACCGCACTGAAGTGCGGTGCTAATGAGACCTATCTCTTCACTCCGTTGACATGTCTCAATCGTAATAAAGCTCTGCCCACTTTCGCTTGCGAAGCTGATCGTCAGTCCAATAGTTGCGTAACAGATGTACGTTAGATCCGGCGTTCGGCAGCGGCTCAGAAGGAAAGACCACAGTGATTACATCGTAACGATACGCCGCCCCCACCAAACCAAACATCCGCCGGTACGCGCGCGCAGCTCTGGCTATCTGTCGTTGTTTCCGGCGGTCGACATTCACCTGAGGCGGCGCAAACCAGTCCGACAACCTTGATTTCACTTCCACGAAACACAGCGTCTCGCCTTCATAGACCACCAGGTCAATTTCAGTGTAGATAAGCGCATCAGTCCGGCTACGTCCAACCGGGACTACAAAGTTTGCTGCGACGATTCTTATCCCGGCGCTTTCCAGATAAGCGGCTGCTAGTTCCTCGCCACGCTTGCCGACTTCTATGAACGCAGCCGTTCCAGGCTGAGGATCGATTGAATCCACAGGTGTGTCACGCTTCGCCCGAACAATTTGAGAACGATAGCTGCGAGATGGTCAGATTATTTCTCAAGTGAGGTGCGTAGTCGATCCAGGGCCGTGCCCCAGTAGGTTTTCATCTTTGCTGAGGATTTTGCATCGGGGAGTTTGCTGTGTTGCACAACCACCTGACTCTTGTCATCGCCTTTCGCGTAAAAGTTGATCTCGAGGCTGGTTTTGCCGTCAACCCAAGTAACCCTCATCGATTTATTTGCTGTCACCTTGCGAACAACAAGCCCCTCTTCATCAAGCCACGCGTTCCTAACCTTTGAGTTTTCGAAAGACTTAAACAGCTTCGCTAGTGGTGCGTTGACGGTCCGGCTGACGCTGATCTGAAAACCTTCCGGGCGCTGGTGCTTCTCGCGCATTCCGCGCTGCTGTTCGTAAGTGACGGTGACCATCTGCGTCCACCAGGGACCAACGTTCTGCTTGTTATACAGATACGTGGCGATTTCCTGGTGAGTCATCTTCTTCGCACCCGCTTTGTCGAGAATGGCGAACCACTCTTTCCAGTCTTTTCCCGTCTTGGATTTGACGGCCTCATCGCTCATGCGCGCACCTGTTTTGGATTTTGAACTCAATGAGATCCTCCCTTGAAATCTGAGCGTGCTTGAGAATCTGAGCGCAGAATGGTCGCCGGCGCTCCGTTAGGAGCAGGATGTTTATAGCTAGGCCATCGTTGAACGAATTTCTCGCGATATGAACCGACAAAGCATACGAGCTATAGACATATCGCTCCTACAGAGCGAAAATATTTGATACTAAGCGTCTCGATCATAGGCGACTTTCAGCCAGCGTTTCACTTCGTCGTCGATGTCCTTGAGCGAGGCAATCTCGATACGATGTGTGATGCGATCCTTTTTGGCCAAGCCGCCGGTATCGATCAATCTGCCTTTGGCTTTGGTATCTCCGAGAGCAAACCCCAAATCAATTCGCGTCCGAGTGGTTGGTTTGATCTGAGCAAACACGTGATTGCGATAGAGCGGAACAATGGTTTGACACGGACAAGCCTTTGCTTCTTTGCCGATGCCGAGTCCCAGCTTGAGCAGCGCATCGTAGATTGGTCGCAGGTTGGCTTTCGCTCCCGAAAACATTCCTTCAACATAACCTTCAGCAGCTTTCAGATAAGCATCCGGATCACCTACTTCCTCCCCTTTACCCTCGGCTCGCTCGGCAAGCCACCAGGCGGTGTTCGTGCCTAAACCATGTTCGCTCTTTAGCCAGGCTCGACGCTCTTTCTCGTCTTTCGGTCCATTCTTCTTCAGGAATTTCATCCACTCCTCGAGCGAGCGGCCGGTCTTTTCTTTGAGCTCGCCCATCCACTTCTGTGTCATGGCGACGCCCGGGTGGACGCCGTAAATGGATTTCCTTTTCGCCTGCGTTGCGGTAGGTGGCATAGTTGAAACTCCTTTCGCTAACTGTGACTTATCTCGCGCTCCCTTTGGAAGAATACAAACCGTCGCTAAGCTACTTCAAAACGAAATCACAGCCTTCTTCAAAATTGCTAACCGTGACCCGATTGCGTCAAATGGTCAGACTGAAGAATACGGCATTCATTCACGTAGAGCTCGCAGCCGATTTCGCCACCTGGCTTCTAAGCGCGAGCATGTTGTTTTCCGAATCGCTAAAGAAGGCCATCCAAAGATCATATGACCCCATGTCGGCAACGAAGGTGGGTTGTTCCTCAAACCGCACGCCACGCTGCGTCAGAGTTGTTGCCGCCTCGTGTATGTCGCCGACATTGAAGTAGATGATCGAGCTGGGGTGATCAAATTCAGGTTTCTCCGGAAGCGAAAGCATCAGCATGATTCCACTGCAATCGAAGAAAGCCATCTTTGGCGGAACCGAGAAGAGATGCTGCATTCCCAACGTGTCGCGGTAGAAAGCCACAGCGCGATCGATATCGTGGGCATTGACTGCAATTTGTCCGATAGACGAAAGGCCAAATCGACTCGTGTCGGGCATTCGAAGACCTCCTAACCTTCCTGAAAAAAAGTCGGCGAGTACGCCGTGTAGTGTTGATTGTGAAACCGGCTGAAGAATTTACCCCCGACGTTCATATTGTGTCCAGAAGTTGAATGTTTATACACAACCCGAAGGGTTGCTAAGAGAGTAGCCGGAGGTCGAAGTCCCGATTTATCGGGACAGACCTCCGGACTACGGCCGGTACATCATCTGCACCCCGAAGGGGTGCCAGAGACAAGGAATTCTGGCATCCCTCCGGGATGCTAGTTTTTTGTTCTCACTTGATCCGGTGGTCTGCGACCACCGGCTACTTTCTTTACAGCCCTACGGGCTGAAATCCCGCTCAGTGCCTGAGAGCCTAAGATCGGTTAGGTCTCTACGTTTGAGGCAAACCAGAAATCATCCCCCTATGCGCCATTTGGAAATTTCATCCAGTTGCCCTAACGTGGCTTAACAAAGCAAACGGGAGCTACTTTCGAGCCGCCTAGTGACCAGCAAAATGACGTCAGAAGCTATCAATGAAAACGAAGAGACTGCACCGGCAATCGCAGCGGCGCTGCCCCTGGTTGCTGTTGTCGGGCAACCTAACGTCGGAAAGTCGACCTTGTTCAATCGCCTGATTGGTCAAAGACGCTCCATCGTCGGGGATCAACCCGGAATCACGCGAGATCGAATCTACGGCGAGGTTGAATGGCTGGGCCAGCGCTTTTCTATCGTCGATACCGGCGGCATCGTCCCTGACGACGATGCAGTCATCCCGGCAAACATTCTCAAGCAGGCGGGCTTCGCAATCGACGATGCGGTCGCCCTGGTGTGGGTAGTAGACGCACGGCAGGGAATTACGCCGCTCGATGAGGAGCTGGCCAAACTACTCCGCGCGACGGGCAAGCGCGTTTTGGTTGCGGCCAACAAAACGGAAGCGGCACGAATTGAAGCGGAGGCTTCTGAGTTCTACAAGTTTGGCTTTGAAGAGGTCTATCCAGTTTCGGCGGAACAGGGAATTGGACTGGGCGATCTGCTCGATGCTCTGGTAAAGGACATTCAACGCACACCGCATGTCGATCGCGTTGAATCCTTCGCACCGTCGGCAGAACGTGAAATTCGTCTGGCAATTGTGGGCCGGCCGAATGTCGGCAAATCTTCGTTGCTCAACAGTCTGATCGGTGAAGAGCGCGTGATTGTTTCGCCCGTTGCGGGAACCACACGCGATGCTATCGATTCGTTGCTTGAAACTGACGACCAAAAATTCCGACTGATTGACACCGCCGGAATTCGCCGCAAAGGAAAGACGGGTGAGATGGCTGAAAAGCTCTCGGTGGTTATGGCGATGAAGAGTCTGGAACGTGCTGACGTGGCCATTGTCGTTATCGACGCCGTAGAGGGAGTGACTGCGCTCGACGCCCACATTGCCGGATACGCTTACGACGCGGGCTGTTCGATCATTTTGGCGTGCAACAAGTGGGACGCGATTGAGAATAAGGAAACAAACACTGCGAACGAATTTGAGCGCAAGATTCGAGACAAGATGAAGTTTCTCGATTTCGCACCGGTGGTAATGATTTCGGCGGTCACGGGTCAGCGGGTAACAAACCTGCTCCCGCTGGCAATTCGTGCGAATGAAGCACGCAACCGGCGCATTCCGACTTCGCAGCTAAACGCTTTTTTTGAAGCCGCGGTTTCACAACCCCGCGGAGGTTCAGCGCCGGCGCCCGTGAAAGGCGGAGTCTCCAGGCTGCACGTGCAATACATGACGCAGGTTGCGGTGCGCCCTCCGACTTTTGTGGTGTTCACGTCCGGAGGTAAGGCAGGTCTCCATTTTTCGTATGAGCGATATTTGCAGAACCGTCTGCGCGAGGAGTTTGATTTCTTTGCAACTCCCCTGCGAATTGTTCAGAAGCATAAGAAGCCACGGAAGAGTAAGCGATGAGACGAACACTGGCATCTTGATTTCGCCTTCAGCCTCTTTTCCTGGTTACTGATTTAAGGACGATCCACGAAATCACACTAAATTTCACGAAAGAAGATTCTGTTGCTTAGTGTGATCTAGTGGATCGTTTATTATTTTCTCAATAAGACTCTACCAGAGATGGAATGGCGCCTAGCGCCTGGAAATGATCGAGAAACCCCCAATCACTTTCGAGGTAGTCTCGCGCGACGGCGAAGCTCGCGCGGGCGTGCTTACGACGCGGCGCGGGCTTATCGAAACGCCGGTGTTCATGCCGGTTGGCA
>JALZOO010000223.1 GCA_030913905.1 Acidobacteriota bacterium | reverse complement strand
GTGTTGAATGATGGCTCGGGTTTGTCGCGCGGCGACATGGTCACTCCTGAAGCCACTTTGCAATTATTGACTTACATGCGGCGGCATCGTTATGCGACTGCCTTTCGCGATGCTCTGCCAATTGCCGGGGTAGACGGCACACTGCGAAACCGTTTGAAAGGAACTCCGGCGGAAAATAATCTGCGGGCAAAGACCGGAACATTGAGTTCTGCGACCAGCTTGTCTGGCTATGTGACGACGGCGGCAGGCGAAGAGTTGGTGTTCTCAATCATTGTGAATAACTATCCGGAAGACGTTGATGCGGTTTCGGTCGGCATCGATCCAATTGCTGTACTACTGGCGTCATTTGCCGGGAGAAGTTAGCACTTGTACCGCAAACTCGTGTAACGCAAACTTTAGTTTGCGTATCGTCTTGCTGATCACATTCGCAGGCAGAGGTTAACACTTGTAACAGTTACCAAAAAAGGAGAGCCCCCATGTCTATCGATCGTTTAGTTGAGAGTTGGAAGGAAGTAAGGGCCGGCTTAATCGAGGAAGCTGCGCAAATTCCGGCTGAGCAATTCTCGTTTCAGGCCACGCCCGAGACGCGCAGCGTCAGTGAGCTTTTGCAACACGTGGTAGAAACACAAAAGACGCTTGTCGGTGAAGCGGTCCGCCCCGACACGAACTTGATGCGGCAATCGCTTCCGGAACACGCCAGGGAATATGCCCCGGAAGTTGCGGGTGTGACTGACAAGAACGGCTTGCTCGAACTCCTGCGCAGCAGCATGGAAACTTCAGAAGCTTCCATTCGCTCCGCCGGCGACAAGCTGCAAGACACCGCGCGCAGCCTTAGTGGGAAAGAAATAATCAAACTGGACTTGCTTACCTTCGCCGTGTCCCACGAGATGTATCATCGCGGCCAGTTGACGGTCTACGAGCGGCTTTTGAAAGTCGAACCCGTCCTAACCCAACGATTCAACAAACTCTCCGCCAGGGCGGCGGCCAACAAGGCAGCCGAAAATGCCTCTTAGCTTCGTCAAGTTTCACGGTTTTGGTAACGACTATATCGTTATCGAGTCGAAGGACCTTGCGGCGGTGGCCGACCTTGGTGACTTTGCTCGCCGCATTTGCGAACGCCACTATGGCGCCGGAGCAGACGGCATTGCAGTTGTGAGTCCTTTGCAAGATCCTGCGGCTGACTTCAACGTACGCATCTTCAACCCCGATGGCAGTGAAGCATCGCTCTCAGGTAACGGGACCAGGTGTGCAGCAGCCTATCTGTATTATCGACAACTCTGGTCCAACGACCGGCTGCGCTTGAGCACTCGCGCGGGCATCAAGCTATACACCCTGCGAGAACACAAGCCTACGGGACAGTATGTCTTTGACTCTGAATTGGGCCAGCCCAAACTCGATTCTGCCTCTATTCCGATGTTGACCGACAGGCCACGCGAGAAAGTTATCGACTACGACCTCAATGTTGACGGCGATGTTTTCAAAGTCACTGCATTGCAAATGGGAAATCCCAACTGCTGTATTTTCGTAGATGACTTTGACCAGCTCGACTGGCGAAGAATCGGAAAGAGTCTTGAACACCATAACCAGTTTCCGGAGCGGACAAATGTGGTGTTCGTGCGCGTTGACGATCGCAACACCATCAGCCTTCGAATCTGGGAGCGCGGCGTCGGCGAAACGATGGCTTCCGGCACCTGTTCCTGCGCAGCGGCCGTGGCGGCGATGGTCAAAGGAAAGACTGAGCGGAGCGTCGACGTTTTGATGCCCGGGGGCCAGGCAAAAATTCACTGGCGGGAAAGCGACGGCGAGGTTGTGTTAACTGGCTCAGCTGAAGTAATTTATGCTGGTGAATGGCTGACCAATTAGGCCCCACGTTTGTAGTATCCCCCATGAACTCTCCTCATAAATCGCGTCTTTCTGTACCTACCGGTTCTCTTTCCGGCTCGCTAGCGCTGCTTCTTTTCCTGGGCCTGTCGCTTTCTGTCAACTCCTGCGGCGGCAAGTTAGTACAAGAAACCGTCGCGGAGCCCAAGGTCGAACGCGCGCCTCCGCCTCCGCCCACCGTTCCCATGTGGCTGGGGAATCCGTCACGAAACTTCTATGGCACCGGCCCATGGTCTGATCGGCCTACCGAAATCCTTTGGGAATTTGAAACGAAATTGGTTACTGGCCGGCTGCACAAGGATGGTTGGGGCGGCTCGAGCTGGCCGGGGCAGCCTTCGGTCGTCGGCGATCGCGTCTATTTCGGTTCGGCGGATAGTTATCTGTATTGTCTGGATGCCCGGTCGGGGAATCTGATTTGGAGTTTCAAAACTCAGGACAGTTTGAAAGCAGCGCCGACAATCGTTGGCGATCGCCTCATCGCCAGCGGATTGGACCACTTCGTTTATTGTTTGAACGCAAACGACGGTTCGTTGATCTGGAAGTACGAGACTGGTTTTGAAGTCGACTGCTCGGCCGCCGTCATCGACGGACGCGTTTACTTCGGCAGCGAAGATGGCTTTTTCTATTGTCTGAATCTCGAGGACGGCGCACTTGTTTACAAGACCGAGCGCCTGGGTTCGATGGAGGGTAGCTTCGCCGCGGTTGACCAGCGCATCTATATCGGCACTGAGCAGGGGGATCTCTACTGTCTCAGCATGAGCGACGGGAAGACGATTTGGAAAGCGCGCATAGGAGCCGATTCTGATTCGACTCCAGCCGTCTCAGAAGGGCGTGTCTTTACCGCGGCGGAAGATGGTTACGTCTACAGCTTCGACCAAACAACCGGCGAACTTAAATGGAAGTTCAAAGCTGATGGTGGTCTTAGCAAAAACTACAAGGAGCGGAGTGGCTTCTGGGCCAGTCCAATTGTTAAAGATAATCGAATTTTCATTGGCTCGAACAACGGATTCATGTACTGCCTCACGGCTGATAAGGGCGAACTCGTTTGGTCGCATCTTGTGCGCGCGCCAATTTGGGGTACGTCACCAGTCGTCGACGGGCGAGTTGTATTTGGCGACAAGGCGGGATGGATGTACATGCTGTCCACGAAAGACGGCCAGCGTCTTTGGGAGTTAAAGATTGGCGAAAATATTAATGCCACCCCCGCTATCCTCGATGGTCGCATTTATATCGGCGCCTTCAACGGGAAACTGTTCTCTCTCGGCCCGAAGGCAAACACTCCCCAAACCCTAACCAGCGATAAAGACCCGGAAGTCGCACCTTAGTTCTTTTTCAGCGGTCCTCTTTACCCATTACCCTTTCCCCGTTACCCTTAATTGCATGTCTGTTTCGCTGATTTATCTCGTCGACAACACGATTGACGGCCAGGGCGCGAGTCCGCGCGAATTGCGGGCCGTGCTAGGGCGTATGCGTGAGGGGATTGAGATACTGACTGAGCCTTTTCACACGGTCTCGATGGAACGAGTGAAGTCTCTCAAACCTTCGCACATTATTTTGAGCGGACAAAGTCATCCCTGGGATGAGTACTCCCCGGAGTCTCTCGCCGGGGTGTTTGAAGTAATCAGGAAAGCTCCGCGGCCAGTACTCGGAGTTTGCGGTGGGCATCAGCAGATCGCGCTGGCGTTTGGCGCGCCGGTAGACCTGATGGCCAGGCTCGAGCCAGGCGAGGGATATGAAGGGGCTAAACGAGAGCGCGGATACTTCCCGGTGAAGACTAACGGCAATGGAATTTTCAAAGGACTACCTTCCGACATCACAGTCTGGCATTCCCATTTCGACGAGGTGAAAGAACTGCCCGAAGGTTTCCGCGCTACTGCCTGGAATGACAACTGTCCGATTCAGGCGATGGAACACACTACACTTCCAATTTTTGGTGTGCAATTTCACCCGGAACTCTTCGATGATGAGCATCCCGACGGGCGGGAAGTGATGGAGAGCTTCCTGGGAATGTAAAGAGAACCGTCCTCCGAGACCGCAGCCTGCGATCGTTTCCGGGCGAGAAGGTCCCTGGGAAGTAATTACAGGTTAGGAAGGGGGCATGCCCCCGCCGAAGTGTGAATGACATTCAACCTGATACCTGTCATTACAATCCCTTGAGTTGAAGCTCTCCAGTTGAGCGGGGGCATGCCCCCTTCCTAACCCAGAGACATTCCATTTTTGAGTTTGAGACCCACCCGCTACCGTGTGGAATCGTGGCCCTTGACGCTTGCGACAGTAATTTTTCCCACCAAACAACATTAACTATTTCAGCATTTAACGAAAACTGTCCCTAAAATGCTTCTTTTCTGCTTCGGGGCGACTTGGCCGTCGTGAGGCCATATGATAGCCTCCTGACCGATCAAGCGGGGTTGAATGCCCCGCTTTCCCTTTTTTAGGTCGCGCATTTGGGTTTGCCAGCGCATGCATCAAGGATGCAAGCCCCCAACTCCGGCTGACGTTGTTCCCAACTCCTTGAGCCGGAGGACGAGTCATAGGAAAGAATGGACTCGCGCAGGACGCTGGAAACGATTACATACATCGGACAGGAGACCCGACGAATGAAAGCAATAGTTGGTAGAAGCGCTATAGTTGCGGCAACGCTTCTTTTCGGTTTGATAGTTTTCTCGGCCACGCCTTCGATAGCAGATACCCTCATTTCACAGTTCCAATCTCAGGAAACAGCGAAACAGGTACAGCAGACGGTCCAGGGGAAGATCGGACCCCCAGCCCCACTCGAAGTCGTCCCGGCCCGCCCCGCTACAAATTACGTTGCTACCGCCTACAGCCTGAGAGGGAAAACGGCGAGCGGACGTATGGTGAGCAGAGGACTCATCGCCGCTGACCCCAGAGTGCTGCCCTTGGGCTCGCGCGTGCGTCTCGACCATCCCGGATACTCGGGCGAGTATCTCGTAGCCGACACCGGAGGGCTGATCAAAGGTCGCCGCATAGATATCTGGATTCCAACCTCGAGGGAGGCCATGCGATTTGGACGCCGCACAGTGAAGCTGACCGTTCTGAGTTATCCAGCAAAACGAACAAAGCGGACGAAAGCGTAAGTCATTAAGTTATTATCGATCGGCAAGGCAGGAGGGAAACCTTCTGCCTTTTTCTTTTGGGTCGGCGTGTTAACATAACCCGCCAACTCAAATACAGCTCTTGAGGTTTCGAAAACAATGCAGGCTTCCAGGCAGCCGTCTGAGAACAATAGAGAAATCCCTGCGCCCGAACCTTTGGTCGAGGTTACACGCGGCGGCATCACTGAGTCGCGACATCGTGGACACGTGATCGCTGTAGAGCCCGATGGTGAGATCGTCGCCTATCTGGGCGCGCCCGAAACTGTTACTTATCTTCGTTCGTCTGCCAAACCACATCAGGCTGTTCCCCTGATTGCTTCAGGGGCCGCCGATCGATTCGGGTGTACGGAACAGGAAATCGCGCTCGCCTGCGCATCTCATAGCGGCGAAACAATCCACACGGAAGTCGTAGCTTCAATGCTTCAGAAGATCGGGTTGGAACCTGCCGCTTTGAAGTGTGGCGTCCATGAACCCTTCAGCGTTGAAGTTGCTCGTCAACTGCGAGAACGAGGTGAGCAGCCAAACGTGTTGCAGAACAACTGTTCCGGCAAGCACGCAGGAATGCTGGCGCTTGCTTTGCACTTGGGCGCACCCACCGAAACCTACGATCAGCCGGATAATCCCGTGCAACTCGAGATAGGCCAGACAATTTCACAGTTTTCAGACGTGCCAATCGAGGACATTGCAGTGGGAATAGACGGTTGTGGTGTTCCTGTATTTGGAATTACCGTCAAAGCAATGGCGCTCATGTACGCCCGGCTGATTTCCCCTCCCGCAGAATTCAGCGCGCCAATCAAGGACGCCTGCAAACGAATCGTTTCCGCTATGTCAGGCAATCCCGAGTTGATTGGCGGTACTTCCGATCGTCTGGACACGGAAATAATGCGTGCGGCAAAGGGTCGTGTCGTTTCCAAGGTTGGGGCAGAGGGTGTCTACACAATTGGCGTCTTGCCCTGCGAACAATGGCCTCGAGGATTGGGACTCGCACTCAAGATTGAAGACGGTGACGATCACCGGGCACGTCCCACGGTCGTTATCGAGTCGTTAAGACAACTGGGCATCCTGGCCGACGAATCACTGGAGGCAGTGGCGCGTTACGCGTTCTTCCCGGTCAAGAATCGCAGGGGCGATGTGGTGGGCGAAGTAACCGCTGAGTTTAAGTTGAACCGAACCCGCGCTGGTAATCAATGAATAATCCCGGGACTTCAAAAGCAACGTTTGAAAATAGCGAAGAGTCTCCGCTCAATCTCCCGCCCTTACAGCGCGATGCCGCCGGCAACATCGATCCGGATTCAGTTCCAGACGTGATTCAGTGGTTCCTCGATTTCGATCAACGCGTTGCCATTATCAAACACCCGAACGTCGAAGAGATCTTTCATTGGAAACAGGAACAAAGCCGGCTAGCGGGTGAAGACGTGTTCGCTTTCAACCGGGCGGAGGATCGTTTGGCGATCGGCATCATCCGCGCGCTGGCGGAGAATACGACGGAAGCCGCACTTCACGATTGGATTGGCCAACTCCTGAACGCCCTGGATACAGCCTCAAAATCGAATGAAGCCGCCGCCGCGGCTTACAAGTTGGATCTGCAGGGAGGCGGCTCAATTGTTAGAGAGGCGGAGAAGATTCCTTTCGCACGCGGGCGCCAGGACTTTCTGATCAATTGCTGGTTGGAAACGTTATGCACCGCCGAAGCTCGCGTGTTGGGTTGGCTTTACAAGGAGTTCTATGGCCACCCCTTCACTCCATAACCCCGGCAAACCAACTTCATGAATCAGGCTTTGCGCACGCTCTTTCCGGTAACTGACCGTGCTAACTATTTAAACCACGCCGCCGTTTCTGCTCCGCCGGTTCCCACCATCGAGGCGATCAAGTCATACCTTTCGGACGTTTCTGAAAACGGATCTGCAAACTTTCACAGCTGGCTGGCGACAAAAGAACGCACGCGGAAACTGCTGGCAAATCTGTTAGGCGCAAGGCCGGAACAAGTGGCGCTTGTGCGAAACACTTCCGACGGCCTTTCGACCGTGGCCAACGGTCTCGACTGGCGACCCGGCGACAACCTGGTGACCTTCCGAAACGAGTTTCCCTCCAATATTTATCCGTGGCTACGTGCCCGAGACGCGTTTGGGGTCGAGGTTCGGATGTGTGAAGAACGTAACGGGCGGATAGAACTCGACGAGATGATCGCGCTGATTGATAGCAGGACTCGCCTCGTCGCTATTAGCCAAATCCAGTATGCCTCGGGCTTCCGTGTCGACCTTGAACGGTTGGGCCGCGCTGCTCGCGCCCATGATGCACTGCTGATAGCAGATGTGATCCAGGGTCTCGGCGTCGTTCCGACTGATGTTGAATCGGAGCTAATCGATGTCGCGGCGGGCGCATGTCATAAATGGCTGTTGACTCCCGAAGGAGTAGGCTTTCTTTATCTTTCTGACCGAGCTCGCGAGCGAATTCAGCCGACGCTCGTGGGATGGGTTAGCGTTCCTAAGCCGGATGAATACAATAATTTTGAGCAGGGTTGGAACCGCGGCACGCTCGCATGGGAAACAGGGACCGGGCCAACCGCACTGATTCATGGCTTGGAAGAAAGCTTGAAGCTGCTCACAAATACCGGCGTCGGGAACATTCAAAATCACTTGGAGATTCTTTCCGACCACCTGTGCGAACGACTAAGCGGCAGCGGCTACTATCGTGTGCTCAGCTCGCGCCGGACCAGGGAAAAATCGCAAATTGTTTGTATTCAACATTCCGGCGGCCTCAGTCCCATGGACCTGTACGCTCACCTGGTGGAAAGAAACATCGTCACCGCTCCACGCGGCGATCGCTTGCGTATCTCACCGCACCTTTACAACACTCTGGAAGAAATAGACCAGCTAGTTGACGCGCTTCCTTAGCCCTCGCCACCTTTGTACAGTTTCGACGTTGGCCCAAGCGAGCGATTATCATCCGTCACCGCTGCAGCGATGTATTGAACATGTACGCGAAATCTGTTCGGTTCATGAGTACGAGGCTGCTGAGTCACGGGGTCTTTAGAGTTTTTCCTAATAAATTTGGCAGTGGCAGAATTCGCCGTGGCCGAGAGGGGAATTGGCACGCTCATTGCCAAAAAGAGGAACGAAACAAGAGGGTAGATAAGGTAAATCGGGTCAGGCTCTGAAATTACGGTGAGTGGAAGCTTTGGGGGAGGCGTCCTCTCACGATTGAAAAAGCAGGCGGCGACTCTTTCGGGGGAACGGAGTTAACGTTTGCACGTAATCTAAGAGCAATCATTGCGAGGCTGCTGATTTCCGTCCTGAAGTGGCTTGGGGGAGCCTCCCAGGAAGATCAGCAGCCCGCATTAGTTTTGGTAAGACAAAGTCCGGCAAACGTGAGTTTGTCGGACTCTTTTGTGAAACGAGGTTTTGTTTGTTGATCGCGAACCAATCGAACTGGAACTCTGAACTGCTACCTAATTCCCGGTCCTAACAATCTCGCTGGGTCTCGTTGTGCGGTCATATCGTCCAGATTCAGTCGCAGCATGCCGCCGGCATCGGAATACGCAACGATGCGCTGCTGTTTTCGTCGCCGGCTGAACAAAAGCGCCCCAAGGAGTCCACCCAAAGCCAAACTTCCAATTATCGCCAGACCCGAGGCCTTTACTACTGCGATGAAAACTCCCAGCGTCGTCCGGGTAAACTCGTTGGCCGCCTTGTCATACAAATTGGGATTCCTACCCAGCCATTGAACGACCTGCTGGTATTTCACCTGGTCCGCCAGTTGATTGGCCGACTCTTCATTTGCTGCGTCTAAAACGAACACCGAATAGTTTCCAACGCGACGGTAAGCCGTGGGCGTCGGTTGTCCCTGATTACGTAGCTCCTGAATCCTGGCCGTGATGCGTTGGTTGTTATCGGTGGCGAGCTGCGGCGTATTGAATTCGACTATCACCAGCCTGGGGCCTTGATAGTCCGCAATGACCGCTTCCGCGCCGCCCTCGAAACTTACGGCGTCAAAGACCGGCTGATTGCTGAAGGCGTTTTTCAGCCCGTTCTGGGTCACGGCATATAACAAACTCTGCTGGGCCCGTTCCCAGTCGGGCAAGTGTTTGACGAGCACCGGAATCTCACCCTCGCCTCGGTCGATCCTCTCCGCGAACACCTTGGCAATCTCTGTCAGCGGCCGTGGTTCCGCTGTCTTTCCGTCTTCCCGGTCCAGGACCACAAACGTACGTCCCTGAACGAAGACGAGCTTGTTCGGCAAAACGAAACTCGCGGTTCCAACCTGACCGTCCGCAGACGATTCCGTAGTTTGCGACGCACGCCTAACATTCGTTAACAGTGCATACGCGCCGGCATCGGAGTCCGTCGTAATTATGGTTACGCCGAAGCGCTGACCATCTTTCGCCACATAACTTCGTTGTGCGGCTGAGTTAACCCGGTAGTCGTTGCCGAAGCCGGGAAGGCTTTCCGGTTTCAATGATGTAGCTGACGTGGCCGCTTTCAGCTCGCCCAAGCGGTCCACGAGTAACTTTGCAGCTGGCTCAGTCGGGAGGGTTTGTGCCGCCCCAATAACGACAAACATCAGTGCCAAAGGCACGCTCGCAAGCAATTTGTGGAAGTTAAAACGCAATACCGGCTCCCTGGAAAAACGTAGTTACTTAGAACCCGGAACATCTTAGACGTTCCATAAAAGGCGTTGGGTTGGCAGGGGATTCGAGTTCGACGGTCAAGTCTACTGCCAGCGTCGGAGTTCCCGCAAAAGCAGGTCGGCGTAGTGGCGCGGATTGCTGATGTTGTGGAGAGCGGTTGTGCCGCCCGTGTCGCTGGCGTTGTCCACAATCACATCGCCAAACCCAAGGATTCGCTGCGGAATGCTGGCTGAAACGGTCACGTCCTGAATCTTGCTCAGAGGAATGTTCCGCGTGGTGCGGGCAATCAAACCGGTGTCGATTTCAATTTTTGCGTCGGTCAAAGTGTAACGAACCATATTCCGCTTTAGGTGGTAGTAAGCGGGAATCAGCAGCAACGCGAGCGCGATCGGAATTGAGATATACACAGGCGCCGGAATCATCGCCAGCAGAAACACAACGCCAATTGCAGCGATGGCAGCCAGGACATAACCGAGCTTGATGAAGATCATCGTAGGCCGCACTGTGAAGATTGTGTGCTCGAGATCGTCCGCGGAGTTGTCCGCTCTCATCGGAATTCCGCTTTGAGCGCGCACAATGCGAGTGGCTTCCGGGTCGGTAGCAGGTGAGCCACAGCCGGAACAAAAACGCACGCCTGGCGGGACGTAGGAACCGCAGTTGGAACAGTGCATTTCGAGTCAGTTAACTATTATTGCTTTTCGACAGGGAGTCCGGCATTTTGCCAGGC
>JALZOO010000217.1 GCA_030913905.1 Acidobacteriota bacterium | reverse complement strand
GATCCGGATTTCCCTGGAACTTCGGATCGTTTTCGAAATAGAGTTGAGTGATCAGCCGCTTGTGCCCAGGCGCATTGACCATGTAGTGAACATGTTGCGCCCGCCCACCGTATTGACCCGGCACCACGGTCTCGTAGCTGTATGAGCCGTTTGTCCCGACAGGAATTTCTCCCCGGCAATTAAATCCGTCCATGTCGTACTCACCGTGTCCGTCAGAATGAAACACTTCAAGCTTCGCGTCGAAAAGCACTTTCCCACTGGTATTGATGATTCGTCCCGCGACCAACAATGGCATCCCAACGGCAGTAGCCTCGGTAAGCTTGTCGCGTCGCGGCGCGCCTTTCTTGTAAAACGGCCCAAGGGTATTAGTAGGTGTTGGCGCAAAGACTTTTAGGTTGCTTCCCTGCCCTGTTTTCGAAAGTGCGCGTCCAATCGGGTAGCCTGCGATCAACAAGCCGCCGCCTAAACTTAAGTAGACAAACTCTCTTCGCGAAATTGTTGGTCGATTCATTTAACCCTCCAGAATCAGAACGCCAATGATCGAAGTGTGCTGTCGTCTTTCACCAGGATCCTATTCCCGAACACGAGTGGATGTGCCCAGGTTTGACTGGTCGCGACAGTGTATTGGACGGCCGGCGCATAGCTCTTCGCCCCGGTAGGCTGCAGGATGAGATTGGCGTCATTCGTCAAAAACAACATCGCCTTTCCTGCAAGATTTAGCACAGCCGCGTTTTCACCCAACCGGCCGGGGCTTTGCCATAATGTCTTCCCCGTGTCGGCATCAATGGAAAAAACCTGCCCCTTGTTGCGCACAGAGAATCCGATCAACTGATTCCCATCAAGTACGGGCGAGTTGAGGTACAGCTCATTCTCCTTGTTGCTCCATACTTCACGGGGCGCAAGCTCCGACCCGGATTTGGTCAAACGAAAAGCCGTCAGCCCCTGATCTTCGCGACCAACGATTAACATGTCGCGGTAAAGCACCGGCGTCACCGAGTTAGTGTCATAACCCGATTTCGCCGGAATCCTCCAAAGGAGTTTGCCCGTCGCAAAATCGACACCGACAACGTCTTTCTGCATAAACGTTACTACCTGTCGCACGCCGGCCAGGGTCACAACAATGGGCGAAGAATAGGCTGGGCCGTCTGTCTCATTCTTCCACTTCACTGCGCCCGTTTCGGACGCAAGAGCGATGAGAGCTCCCTTGTCCTGACCCCCAACGTGGGCGAGGAGCACTCCTGACTCGATCATCGGAGACATCGCAGTGCCGTAAAGCGGAGACGTGTTTGGATACTGCCGAGAAAACTCCTGCCGCCACTTTACTTTTCCGGTACGTGCATCGTGTGCTGAAAGCACGCCGGTGATGCCGAAGGTGTAGACGGCGCCATTACTGACTACCGGTGTTGACTTTGGTCCCTTGCCGTGTCCGAGAGCCGCGGGATGCATTGTGTAAGCTGCCGGATTGGCCGATCGCCAGATTTCACTTCCCTTTGTCGCGTCGAGGCAGAGCAAGACTTCATCATCACCCTGGCGAGCAAAGATATAGATGCGGCCGTCGGCCATCACGGGCGACGAGTGTCCTATGCCCACGGTGACCTTCCAATCTTCCTTTAACGCCTTAGGCCACGTGCCTGGCAAAACCACGTCCGTAACATGTCCGTCACGATTTGGCCCTCGCCATTGAGGCCAGTCGGTGGCTCCAGCAACAGTCCACGACCACACCGCAGCAAGGAGCATTACTGTTAGGTACAAACAAATCCTTCGCATTGAAAATACTCCTGCAAACGCGCGTAGCGGGCGACAGGAACGATCAGATAGTTCTTGCAAGCAATGTCATCCGTTTCGCTGATTGGCCAAGGGCGCTCTAAAACAAGAGCTTCACGCCAAACTGAATGTGACGTGGCTCCCGCGCCGAAGTGATCTGCCCAAACGTGGGCGAACCCAGAAAATTGTCCGGCAGATTCAAGTTTGGATGATTGAAAAGATTGAAAGCCTCTGCGCGCAACTGCAAGTTCAGCCGCTCTGAGAGGGCGGTGTTTTTTATGAGCGACGCGTTAACGTTTTGATAACCCGGCCCATCAAGGATGTTTCGTCCCGCGTTGCCAAATGTTCCCGGCGGCGGAAAGTCGAAGGCTGCGGTATTGAACCAGCGCTCTGGGGTCCGTTCTGAAAGAACAGGATCGCGGGCGACATTTGGCCGGTCATTCGCTCCGAAACCGAGGGCTGAGAAACCGGTGCCGCTATTGTCAAACTCGCGGATGAGGGCAACGGTGAATGGCCTTCCTGTTTGCACCGTCACGATGCCGGCAGTTTGCCACCCACCCAGAACGGTGGACCATACGCCCTTGTCTGCCAGGTATGTGCCGCCTCTGCCAAACGGCAGGTCGTAAACATAACTGACTGATAAACGATGCCGTACGTCAAAATTTGAACGGCCGCGTTCTGCCCGAAGATCGTAACTATTCTGCGGATAGTTTGGGTCCCCGGCGCTTGGGAAAAAGTTTGACGCGTCATCGATTGATTTCGACCAGGTGTAAGACGCCAGCAGCGCTAAGCCAGCCGCGAGCCGTTGTTGGAAACGCGCTTGCAAGCTGTGATAGTTGGAGCTGGCGCGCGATTCGATCGTGTTGATTTCGTCGAACTGCGGCACGGGGCGCGGTACAAATGGCAATCCCGGTGGCAGCACGCTCGGCTGCGGCTGATTCAGATCCCGAGCGGACAAAAGCTTCGTCCCCTTCGAGCCCACATAGCCAACCTCGAGCACCGTGCTTCGCCAAAGTTGGCGCTGCACGTTCAAATTCCAATGTTGCATGTAGGGTGTGCGAAGGTCGCGCTGAATTGCCTGAGCCGAATCGGGCAGTGCAAACGGAAAGAAAGCCGGAAACGGATCGGATAAGGTCAACGGCAGGAAGGGCAACGGAAAGAACAGGTTGAAATCGAAAAAGGGCCGGTTGAAATAGAGCGCTTCGCCGGGCGCCAAGGGCGACGTGTCGTAATAAAGGCCATAGCCAGCCCGCAAGACTGTTCTTTCGTTGTCCCCAAGTGTCCATGCAAGTCCTACGCGCGGCGCGAAATTGTTTTTGTCAGACTCATAACCGCTGCGCGGCATGCCGCCTGTCCCCACCTGCACCAGCGAACGTGTTGACGCGTCGTAAAGGTTCGCGCGATCGGTAACATCAACCGGCGGCGAGTTGTACTCGTAACGCAGCCCTGCCGACAGCGTAAGGTTTCTCTTCACACGCCAACTATCGTTCACAAAGAAGTGATAACTCTCGGCGCGCAGGTGTTGCGGGTTATCCACACGTGCGCCGCCGGTAACCAGCGGCAACCCGAGCAACAAATCCGCCAGGGCCACGCCCGTGTATGCGAACGGTGAAAAGTTCAGGAAGCCGCGCGACTGCACATCGCGAAACCCATTCTGCTGCACAGCGCGAATGTCTGCGCCAAACTTCACCAGATGCGCGCCGCGAACATAGGTCGCAGAGTCCAGCAACTGAAACGTGTTCGTTACCGTGTTCTGCGGGTTGTTGCCTTCGTGTCCGAGCGAAGAGAACCCGGTAATCGTTATAAAGCTGAGGCCGAAGTCACGCGGGTTGGTCGAAAGCTCGGGTAGGCCGACGGCGCGATTGATGCTTGTTCCCTGGTTCTCCTGGATAACGGCTGAGGCCACACGATTGAACGCGAATCGAGTGTCGTTGACAAAGGTCGGCGAAAAAACGTGCGTCAAACCCAGCATTGCGTTCTGGCTGCGACGCGGCACCTCATTACCGTAGCCTGGAACAGCCGCGAGGGTTGGACCGGCGAATGGTTCGAAGAACCTGCGATTACCAAAGCTGTACCGGAACGTTAAGGTAGTCAGACTTCCCAGCAGGTGATCGAGACGAGCATCAAAATGGTCGTTGTCATCTCTTTGCGTAGGCGATGAGACGAAGTTGGCGAATGGAGCTGCGCGGTTGGGCAGCGGATAGAGCGCCGCGATGGCTCGTCCAACAGGATGAATAAAGAAGTCCGGGATGGTATCGCCCGGAAACGGAAAAGCAGTTCCGGGGATTCGGGGCACGCCGAGCAGACTCTGCGAGAAGTTGCCGTTTCGCTCAAGCAGTGTAGGCACGTTGGTAACCCTCGTTATCCCCTCGCGCGAACGCGTGCCTTCATAGTCAGCGAAGAAGAACGTCCGATCTTTCCGGATTGGACCGCCCACGGCAAAGCCAAACTGGTTGCGAATGTATTTCGGCGCAGCCTCATTTGCCGGGGCAAAGAAATTGCGGGAGTCCAGCGCGGCGTTGCGGTGGAATTCGTAAAGCGAACCGTGAAACTCATTTGTGCCGGACTTAAGGACTACATTTACTTGTGCGCCGGGGTTACGAC
>JALZOO010000215.1 GCA_030913905.1 Acidobacteriota bacterium | reverse complement strand
GTATTGTTGATCGCTCCAACTCCGGTAGTGATCGGGAGGTTGAATGTCCCAACGCCCGGCCCGGCAGGCGGAGCATTTCCAGTCGCCAGGCGCGAAAAGTTCACTTGCAGATTCGTATTGATTGCCGCAACCGAGCTTCGTATGTCGTCATGAGTTTGGAAGCGAAGATTCACCCCACCTCTAAACGTATGGGAACCACTAACGAAGCTGGTGTTGTCCACAAACTGCCAGGTCGTGATTTCCCGCAGGTTATCAATCTGGGGCGCGATACCAAATGGATCCCGCGGGAGATTAAGAATAAAGGGCACCGAGACAGGATCCGGGTTCCCAAAAAGGAACGCGAATTTATTAAAGCCCACCACAAACTCATTCGTTATTTGAGCGGTCGGCGTCCAGCGGTAATTCACTGCGATGTTTTTCGGATTGCGGAAAGTGTCGGTGCGATTAAATGGACTGTCGGGGAACGATCTTAAACCCGAGTTGCCGTTGTCACCGAATGTGTTCTGCTCTCCTTGCGCATACCTGACGTAAAAACTGTTGCGATCATTAAAGGTGTGGTCGACCTTGACGACAAAGTCGTACTGCTTCTCAATCTGCGGCGCGCCAAAACTGAAGCCAGCTGTATTCAGTCCATCGCCGGCGCTGAAATTATTGGGTAAGGGCGCGGCCGCGATAAGTGCTCGCGTAGTTGGATCAAGACCGCAGTTCGCGGGGTTTGTCAGGCAGAGAGGATCTCTGCCGACAACGTCATAGGTCGCAATGCAGTTCGTCGTAACTGTCGCTGAACACGCCGGGAAAAGTGCATTCCCGGAAGTGTCAACGGACGCGGTTGAAGTGCCGGCCGGTGAGTTAGCACCTCCGACGCGATACCGGAAAAGCCCCTGTCGCGCAGCTGCTGTATAAACCGTGCGGGTTACGAGGAATGACTGCTGCGCGCGCAGCACCTGTAGATTTGTGAAAAAGTAAGTCTTGTGGTCCCGACCGTTGTACTTCGGCAGAATTACGGGGCCGCCCAAACTGCCACCCATGATGTGCTGCACGAACTGTCCCTTCGGACGTCCGTTTACATTGTTCTCATATTCATTCGCGTTGAAGCGCGGCGTTCGATAAAGCTCGAACAAGGTGCCGTGGAAGGCGTCTGATCCGGAACGGGTGACCAGCGAAACCTGCGCGCCCGAAGACCGACCCAGCTCAGCGGTAAAATTAGAAGTAACGACCTGGAATTGCTGAATCGAATCCGGGTTCGTACGAAGCGGTGTGAAGTTTGATCCACCCGCACTTGATTCGTTGATGTCGACGCCATCAAGCGTGAAGTTGAAAGCGCGATCGCGCGACCCGTGCACGTGAACATTGCCGCCGGTGTTTCCACCCGTTCCTGCCCTGCCATTGCCAATCACACCCGGTTGCAGCGAAATGAACTGCAGCGGATTTCGTCCACGCTCGCCGACAATCGGCAGCGCCTCTAGAGATCGTTGCTCCACGGTATTCCCGACGTTTCCCGAACTGCTGGTCTGAACCAATTCCGCGGCTGCCTGAACCGTGACCACGTCGGTAATGTCGCCAACTTCGAGGTTCACCTGGATCGTCGCGGGTTGATTCACATTCACAGGATTGCCTGTCGTCTGGAATTTCTTGAAACCCTGTTTCTCGACCGTCAGGGTATATGTCCCGACTTGCACAGATTCAAACACGTAAGTGCCACTGCCCGTGCTCTCCGTGTTGAACGACAGATTGGTGGCTTCGTTCGTAAGAGTAACCGCGGCGCCTGGAATTGCCGCACCCGTTTGATCAAGCACAGATCCAGTCACGCGCGAAGCGGTTCCCTGTCCAAAAGAAACTGATCCGGCGGCACACAACAACGTGGCGAGAAGCAATACTTTGATCGGGGGAAGCGTTTTCATCAATTAGCTCCTTAATTAAGCAGACAAGCGTGGGCGAAAGAGCTTGGTTGGCAGACGCACAGGTACTTTCTCGACTTCATTCGGAAAGTTTCACCTGAATGGTCCCAGAGCCGCAAAACGCGCAACTCCGTAGTTTGTTTTATTTGGCGCTAAAGGAATCCGACGCCGGTAGATCGTGAACGAGCGGTATTATACGCACTCCTCCGAATAAGAAAACCTAAAGATTCTTATTGTTCTAATAAGACAACCTGATGGCAGTTGAGTTGGCGCCTGCCTCAGACAGCCCCGGTATTCGCTGGTAGCCCTTCCGAAGTCAGATACGCTGCCGAGACTCCATCGAGAAATTCCCATAGAGCTTTGGCCGACTCTCTCGCTGCTTCAACTGCCTTCAATTGATCATCAGCGGTGCGGCAGTTCTGATTGAGAATGTTCCGTTCGACCTGTTGGTGAA
>JALZOO010000212.1 GCA_030913905.1 Acidobacteriota bacterium | reverse complement strand
TTCACCAACAGGTCGAACGGAACATTCTCAATCAGAACTGCCGCACCGCTGATGATCAATTGAAGGCAGTTGAAGCAGCGAGAGAGTCGGCCAAAGCTCTATGGGAATTTCTCGATGGAGTCTCGGCGGCTTACCTGACTTCGGAAGCGCTACCAGCGAATACCGGGGCTGTCTGAGGCAGGCGCCATTTAGCTGTAAGTTTGAAACGAGGACGCCATGAGGCAATATCTCCGACTTGCTCTGTCATTGCTGACATTGAGCGTTTTGATTCTTGGATTGAGTGTGCTGACTTCCGCGCAGGAAGTCACTGGCTCAGTCGCTGGTAACGTGAAGGATCAGGCTGGCGCGGCCGTGCAGGGTGCGCAGGTGACCATCGCCGATCCTGCGCGCGGTTCCCAGCAAACATATGTGACGACGGATGAGGGCGCGTTTACAGCCACGCAACTGCCGGCCAGCGTTTACACGTTGACGGTGGAAATGCCGGGCTTCAAGAAGCATGTGCAGGAAAATCTCACTCTTAACGTAAACGATCGTCGCGTGTTGGATGTGGTGCTTGAACCGGGCCAGATCACTGAGGTAGTCAACGTGCTTAGTGACACTATGATTGTCCAGGACAGTCCTACTCAACGCGGATTGATTAACGGCGAGCAGATTCGCGAGCTGCCCCTCAATACGCGCAACTTCGTTCAATTGGCTTTGTTGAGCGCGGGAGTTAGTTCATCCAATCCGAGCCAGATCGGTTCCGGAGCGCTCTCGGTGGTGCAGCTTTCCATCAACGGCGGGCGCACCTCTGCCATAAACTGGCTCGTCGATGGAGCGCGCAATGTTGATACGGGTTCGAACCTGACGCTTTTGACGACTCCAAGCATCGATGCCATTCAGGAATTTACCGTCCTGACGTCGAACTATGCGCCGGAGTTCGGCCGCAACGGCGGAGGAGTAATCAATGTGGTTACGCGCTCCGGTTCAAACGATTTCCATGGCACTTTATATGAGTTTCTGCGCAACGACGCTTTGAATGCCCGGCCGCCTTTCCAGACAGTGCCGCTTCAAGGAATCAATACATCGAGTGGTGAGCCACGCTTCAAAGGACCTTTGCGTTACAACAACTACGGGTTCACGATAGGCGGTCCCATCTTTTTCCCCCGCTTCGGGGAGGGCGGCCCGTCGACTTACAGCGGACGCAACAAAAGCTTTTTCTTCTTCTCGCAGGAATGGAAAAAGACGCGGACGGTGAACACAGCGGTCGGGACGGTTCCGACCATCGCGCAGCGCAACGGAATATTTGCCGGCGCTGTAAGAGATCCAATTACCGGAGTCGCCTTTCCATCTGTGGGAGGCAATTCCATTGTTCCGGTCTCGCGCTTCGACCCGAACGCAGTCGCGATTCTGAACTTGATGCCCCTTCCAAACGAAGTGACTCCCGGCAGCACAAACCTGAATCGCTTTAGACGCGCTGTTGGGTTGGGCTCAGACATTCGGCAGTCAATCATACGAATCGATCATAACTTCAACAGCCGCTGGTCGATCTACGGTCGCTATATAAAGGAAGACTTTGCCCGCAACGATCCGGGCGGGAATATCTTTCTGGATCCATTTGCGATAGGGCAGGTACAAGGCTCGCTTTACCCCGGTGTCGCGTCCCAGGAGACTTCCACCCCTGGCAAGAATTTGGTTCTTAGCCTCAAGACTATCGTTTCTCCAACGATCATTAACGAATTTGCATTCGACTATGCCTACAATGGCATTTTTAGCACGTTCACCGGCAATGGCCTGCGGTCAGCCAATCCCGGCTTCACCTCGCCCGAGCTTTTCCCCAGCACTCTTCAAGGCGGTCTCCCCAGTTTTACCTTTACTGGACCGACAGCGAACTTCGCAATCCCCAGTCCGCAGAATATTGAAAACCCGAGTTACACATATCGCGATAACCTGACCATTGCGCGTGGCAACCACACCTTCAAGATGGGCGGGTTTTATTCGCGTGAAGCGAAGAATGAGAATGCTGGAAATGTCCTGAATGGTAGCTACGCGTTTAATGGCACGCGCTCAGGAAACGACCTGGCGGATTTCTTCCTCGGTGCACCGGCGACGTACATTGAAGATCAGAATGAGCTTCGCGTGCAGTTGCGTTACAACACCCTCGAGTTCTATGGACAGGATTCGTGGAAGGTGACTCCTCGATTAACCATTGATTACGGAGCACGCTACTCTCTCTATAACAATCCGATTGAGATTAATGATTTCCTGACGTCTTTCCGGCCTGATCTTTACAATCCCGCGACGGCTGTCAGGATCGAGCCAGTCAGCGGAAACGTGATTGCCGGCTCCGGCGACAGGTTCAACGGAATTATCTTTGCCGGCGCAAACTCGCCCTACGGGAGACGTGTTCAAAGTAATCAACGCAACACGCTGGGGCCACGCATCGGCTTCGCTTATAACTTCGGCGGAGGTGGCACAGTCCTAAGAGGGGGTTATGGAGTCTACTACGATCGAACACTGGTGGGCATCGTGGAGCAAAATGCTTTCGTAAACCCGCTCGTCAATTCCCGTGTCACCATAGACAACCCGCTCCTCTCGAATCCCGGCGCGGGGACTACCCGTACGACTGTTCCTGCGATTGCTCTACAAAGCACTGGAGATCCCTTCAAGGTGCCGCGCACAGAACAATACAGCCTCTCAATCCAACGCGAACTCTTCACGAATGCCGTACTCGAAGTGGCCTACGTGGGCACCAGAGGACGCGATCTTTTGCACCTGGTTAACCTAAATCAACCCGTGCCGGGCGTGCGTGCTGCTTTAACCGCGAGCCTCCGGGCTAGCGGTGTGCTGACGGCGACGCAGTTTCCAGCTATCAACGCGGCCCGACCGTTCCTGGGCTATGGGGCCATCAGTGATCGACGCACTGAAGCCAGCAGCGACTACAATTCATTGCAGGTGACCTTCAATAAGCGGGTTTCAAAGGGACTGCAATACGGCGCGGTCTATACGTGGTCAAAAAATATGACCGACGCTTCTACAGATCGCAGCGACTCAGCGCAAAATCCACTCAGGCTGGATCTCGAACGTGCGCCGTCACAGTTTGATCGCACACACATCTTTACGGGGCATTTCGTTTATGAACTTCCATTCTTCCGAAAGAGCACCGGACTCACGCGCACCCTTCTAGGTGGCTTCCAGTTGACGGGCGTTTATACAGCGCAGAGCGGTACGCCCCTTACGATTACGCAAACGCTGGCCGGTGGTACCAACGGAACATTGTTCCAGTTTACCGACCCACTCGGCACGGGCAGCACGCTCAGACCCAACCTGGTTGCCGACCCCCACGGCACCGGCAATGTAACCCAATGGTTTAATACGGCGGCCTTCGCTCCGGCCTTCACCGCTTATGGTTCCGCCGGCCGCGGCTTGGTGCGCGGACCAGGCATAGACAATTGGGACATGGCGGTCTTCAAGAATTTTCGCTTTTCGGAGGCGAAGAATCTTCAACTGCGGTTTGAGTTCTTCAATCTCCTGAATCATGCGCAGTATTCGAATCCAGGAACGGCCGCGGAATTCCGGCCAGACCCGGCGGCGCCGACACTTTTCCCTGCTCGTTTTATACAAACGAACAGCACGTTTGGTGTTATCACGGGCACGCGTGATCCCAGGAACATTCAGCTCGGCTTGAAGTTCAATTTCTGAGACTGCGTCCCGCGGTCCCGGCTACGCTGCGTTTGATCTATCGTTGATGAAATCGTTTGCCGTGCCCTGGTTCACAAATGAAAACGCCCGCATCGAATTCAGATCAGAATTCTTCAATCTCTTTAATCGCGTTAATCTGCGTGCTCCCAGTGTTTCGCTCGGGTCTTTTACAGCGGCCACGGGCCTGTGGGGCAATAGGCTGAACTTTGGGCGGTCGACAAGTTCCTTTGACGCGCGCCAGATTCAATTTGGATTGA
>JALZOO010000210.1 GCA_030913905.1 Acidobacteriota bacterium | reverse complement strand
ATACTGTTTCCGGAACCAGTGCCCGCAACTCCTGAGAACCTGCGGAAGGCGCAGGCGTTTCTTGAGTCTCGTTCGGGCGGAGGCGGGACTGAGATGATGAAAGCCATTAAGGCCGCTCTCGATGCTTCCGATTCGCAGAACCACGTGCGGATTGTTTGTTTCATGACGGACGGTTACGTCGGCAACGACATGGAGATCATTTCCGAGGTTCAAAAGCATCCCAACGCCCGCGTGTTTGCGTTTGGAATCGGCGGATCCGTGAACCGGTTTCTGCTTGAGAAGATGGCTGAAAAAGGACGCGGTGAAGTGGAGTTTGTTTCGCTCACAGACGACGGCTCGGCGGCAGCCCGCCGTTTTCATGAGCGCGTTCGTAATCCGCTGTTGACGGACATTTCGATTGAGTGGAACGGACTGCCGGTGTCGGATGTTTACCCCGAGCGCATCCCCGATCTGTTCGACGCTAAGCCCGTAATTGTTTCGGGAAGGTACACGGCCGCGGGCCGTGGCGTAATCCGTCTCAAAGGAAAGATGTCCGGGCGAGATTTCTTGCGCGAGATACCGGTTGATCTCCCCGAAGCGATGCCGCAGCACGACGTGCTCGCGCCCCTCTGGGCCAGATCGCGGATTGAGAACCTGATGGGACAGGACTACAACGGGCTCCAGCAGGGCTCGATGAAACCGGACCTAAAGGAAACAATCACCAGGCTTGGTCTTGAATTTCGATTGATGACGCAGTTCACTTCGTTCGTCGCCGTGGAAGAGATGATCGTCACTGACGGAGGTCAGCCGAGACGAGTAGATGTGCCGGTAGAAGTTCCTGAAGGAGTGAACCGGGTTGCGGTGTTTGGTGACCACGAAACGCGCAGTTATGCACGCGTTCAAAACTTCAGCTCCGCGGGTCTTCCGAGTGCCAGGCTTTCTGAGTCGGTGGTCGTCACGCAATCGGGCAATGCCAAGCGAGTCAATACTGGAGGAGGTGGCGTAGGTGGTGGCGGCGGAGGCGGGCGCGGCTCGGTGGCATCAAACCGTCCTGCGCCAGTTGCTGCCGATGCGCTTGATGGTTCCGACGTTATGCGAGTGACCTCACCGGAGGAAGCCCAGCAGCGCCTGCTTAACGCAAAGCTTCATCCCGCCTTGGCCACACTTTTTGCGAGCGTAAAGGCCAAGAAACCAATCCTGGCAGCAGACGAAGCCAGGTTTGTGCGCAACGGAAAAGTGGAACTGCAAGTGTGGCTGGTAGACAAGACACCGGAAACGCTCGCGAACCTGAAGGCGCTTAAGTTTGAGGTTATTCTCGATCCAAAGACCAGCAAGATGGTTATTGGCAGGTTGCCAGTAGGGAATCTCCAAAAACTTGCAGAGCTGAAATCGGTTCGTTACCTCGCACCGCAGGTGCCCGCGAATTAGCCGATCCAGGTCAAACACGAAGGGCGGACCGTAGTCCGCCCTTTTATTTAGGTCGACTAAACAGCTTACTTCTTTGGCTCAAGCACCATCGTTTCTTTTGCGGCTGTTGCGATCGCGGCTTCGCTAAAAGGAAACACGCGTGGCGTGACCGCGCGCCAGTCGTCGAGTTGATCTTTCCAATGTGGGCTCGATGGATTGCCCGATACACCGAGCGTGATGCCGTGTTGTGTCTGGTCCCAATTTGAAGGGTCAGCGATCAATCGCATCGATACATGAGCACCGACGTTCACTGTGGATGCCAGTTGCACCGTGCCGTTCTGCGGAAACGGTGGAATCGTAAACTGAGAACCAATAAAGGGCACCGCGGCGAGTGGGTGTTGAAACCTAACCTTGACCATCTCACCCCACTTCCATTTCGACTCATCCTCGCCGAGGCTTTTCGTGATAACTGAGCGAGCGTCGTTGTGGCAGGCCCGGAGCAAATCAGCGTAACTACTAAATTCTTTGGGTAACCATTCTTTGGGCTGCTCTATCAACAGGCGATCGAGGGTCGTTTCAAAATTGGCCCAGCCGTAAATCTTTATCAGTTCCTCTCCCAAAGCCGCGGCCAAAATCCTGGTACGAAATGCGGCCCGCATTTGAACCATAACAAGCGCAACCCGTGACTCAGCATTAATCTGCCCGTCCCATTTTTCAAAAGCGTCGACGGTTTCTGCCAGTTTCGCGTCGGTCGCTGATTTCGCGCGCAATATCTTTACGGCTTGGCGGGCGAACGAGACACCGCCGATCGAATAAACGTCCCCCTGAATCCTGCGAAAGTCGTCCGCAGAAAATTTCGGTTTCGCATTCAAGAGTTCGACGATTCGTCGCGCGCGATAAGGCTGCAGCCAGGAATGCGTCAGGTGGTAAGGGTAATCGGTGCCAACTATTCTCTGATTGGCCGTAACAATGGTTCCCGATGGCGGATCGAACAACTGCGGCAGTTTGTTGGTAGGAACATAGCTGACCCATTCACCGGCATCGGTTGAGCCATCGTAAGGCACGCTGCCATCGCCGGACTTTCGAACGGGCACAACTCCCGCAACGTGATAGCCGATGTGACCATCGACGTCGGCGTAGACGATGTTTTGAGTGGGAGCAGGAAAAGACTTGAGCGCGGAAGTGAACTCTTTCCAATTGCCGGCGCGATTAATACCCTGAGTCAAGTCAGCATTCGGCATTACCTCGAGTGCGGTCCATCGAAGCGCGTATCGTTTACCGGCCTGCTCGAAAACGATGGGACCATGCTTCGTTACCGTAACGTCATGATCGACGATATCAGTAGAGGCGTCGGCGAAGCCTTTGCGAACCTTGATCTCTTCGCGGCGTATCTCTGCATCGCGCCAACCCGACGCCGTTTGATAACGCTTTGGATCTGCCGGGTCAAATTTCTCCAGGTACAAGTCCTGTACGTCGGCACCAACGTTGGTCATGCCCCAGGCGATTCGATCATTGTGCCCGATAATTACTCCGGGAAGTCCTGGGGCAGTGACGCCTGCAACCCGAACGCCGGGCGCCGAGAGATGGACCATGTGCCAGTTGGAGGGCGCGGCTGGCGCCAAGTGCGGATCGTTCGCCAGCAAAGGTTTACCGGTGGTGGTACGCTTCCCACTGACCACCCAGTTATTGCTAGCTGCAAGACCTTCCGCATAAAGCCCCAGGCGCGCCAGGGCATGTGATTCAAGCTCCTGGTTATGAACCAGCTTCTGGATCGTTTCTCTTGAAAACGGTGTATTGGAACGCGCAGTTGTCTTAGTGGTCCGCTTGGAATCCTTGCCGACCACAATTACATCGAGAGGCGAAATTTCCGGCATCAGACGAGCCCGCTTCTCCTCCGGAAGTCCGCCGAATGCCTCACGCATCACATCGAGCCGCCAGGTAGAGGAGAGCGCCTCCGCGAACACCTTGACCACTAACAAAGAATCCGTAGGAGTCCACGGTTTAGGTCTGTATTGCAGTATTTGAAACTCCGGTGGCAGAGACTTGGCGTCCAGTGAGGCGATATACGCGTTCACGCCCTTCGCATACGCTTCCAGCAGACTGCGGGTTTGGGGAGATGCTCGAGCAAACTCGGCATCTACAACCCGGGCAAATCCGAGTGTGCGATGGAGTTTGTCCTGATTCAGCGCGATGTTATTTGGTCCAGCCGTCAGAACTTCTGCGAGTTCGCCGCGTTCAGTTCGCCGGAGTAAGTCCATCTGCCAGAGCCGATCCCTGGCTGTAGCATATCCCTGTGCGAAGTAGAGGTCTTCGTCATTCTGCGCTTCGATGTAGGGAATCCCGCGCTCATCGCGTCTGATCGTAACGCGCTGCCGCAAACCCGGAAGCTGAATTGAGCCGGCTGGCGTCGTCGTCTGCTGGGCCGAGACGAACGACAGTGGCTCCAGTGCCCCGATCGAGGAAAAGGCCAGGAAGAGAAGCGTCAAAATTGCAGCAAGCCGAAATTTCATCGGGGGAACCTCAACAATAGGATTTGTCGCGAGATATTAGCATGACCCATGCGCGCTGTTTCGGTTGGATTGATGTTGGTGGCTAGACAAATACAGAACCCCGACTCGTCGGGCTAGCGACGGGGTTCTATGCAACTATTTCGTACGTAGCTGGCAGAGGTCGAAAGCCCCCTTCTAGAAACTAATCTGCAAGAGTTTCTTTAGTGCAAGAAGCCTAATGTCAGAACGCAATCACTCAGCTCGAAAGTCTCAAAGGTCGGGAAGGGTGGCTTGCCCCCGCTCACCGTTGGCTAGCTCATTCATGAAAAGGATTCAGCAACTTTAGCAGCCTCAAGGTAGGGAAGGGTGGCTTGCCCCCGCTGTTTGGGTATGCATTAGATCGTCGCTGTCTTATGACGCGAAAGTGGTCCAACGTCAACATACCCGGCGCATTGCATTTCGTAACAGGCAACGTGCGCGACCGAATTCCGATTTTTAGACAGGAACGCTGTTGCAGGGAGTTCTTCTCAGTTTGCGCTGAGTTAAGAAATAAATGGCCAGCCAAGGTAATAGCCTATGTGGTAATGCCCGATCACTTCCATCTGATGGCTAACCCTAGAGATGGAAATATCAAGGGGTTTGCAGGCGCGCTGAAGAGCAAATTAGCGAGACAAATTATTGAACTAACGGGCGATCGGTTTTTGCTGAAGGAACCAACTGCCGATGGGTCAATTCATCAGGTTTGGCAAGAAAGCTTCAAAGCAACGCCGTTATGGAGTGCATGGATGATTTGGCAGAAAATTAACTACATTCATGCAAATCCACTCAAAGCTGGATTGGTCGCCTCGGCAAAATACTACAGGTGGTCTAGTTTCCGCGCGTTTTATTCAGGTGAGACTGAACCTTTGGCAGTTGATCAGGATTGGTGGTGGCCTGATGATTCCGCGAAGCTATCCAAAGCAATGAAGGAACTTGGCTGGATGACCTATCACAAGCGAATCTCCAATGACTAGACAAAGAGCGGGGGCAAGCCACCCTTCCTCACCTGTGAGATTCTCTAACTCAGTGATCACCTTCAGGATCAAGCTCTCCATTGACCCGATGGTTTTGACTGGCTACAATCACTGCCGATGAGAATCAAGCTTTCAGTGGGTCGACAGCTATTCCTACTCGCTTGTCTAGTGGGTTCGCTCTCGGTTGCTCGCGCGCAGCAGCGACCGCTGATCACGGAAGACGTCGACATCATTCCGCCGGGCACAATTCGCATCGAGACCGGATTGGATTTTCTGCAGGGCGCAAAGTTTCCGGCTTCAGGTTTGACAGGCGATCTCTCGCGCATCGGCGTAATCGGCATCAACATCGGTTTCGCGCCAAATGTTGAATTTCAAATAGAAGGCGTCGCCCAAAACTTTCTCAGCATCAACACTCGAGGCGCTTCTGCCGTTCCCTTGTCAATAGCTCCTGGTGCAAATTCCACCAACGACACCGGTGACTTTATTCTCTGGACCAAGTTCAAACTGCGCAGCGAAACCAGGCACGGTCCCGCGCTCGGTTTCCGCTTCGGCGTTCAACTGCCAAACTCAAATCAAACCCGCGGTATTGGCCTGAATCAGACAAATGCTTACGGGCAGATACTAGTCGGCAAGAAATTTGGCCAAAACGGCCGGCTGAACACGTTTGGTAATCTTGGAATTGCAATCCTTACTGCGCCGACACAGTTGTTTACGCAGAACGACGTTATTACTTATGGCGCTGCCGGAATTTTTCGGTTGAATAGACAGTTCAGCCTTGCAGGCGAAGTTAATGGTCGCGCGAACACGCGGCCTGGCGATGGTCCACTCGGCACAGAATCGCAAGCGGAAGCGCGGCTGGGAATGCAGGTTCGCGCTTCCGGGCTTCGTTTCGATTTCGCCGGCATCAAAGGCCTCACACGGTTTACTCACGATACCGGCGTCACGGTCGGCGTCACTTACGATACACCCTCCATTTTTGCGCCCGCCAAATAATCAGTCGCCAGTCTCCAGTCGCCAGTCCACAGTCTCCAGTCTTCAGTCCGCAGTCTAAGACGTCGCGCAACTGGCGTGAGCGCCCTCAGCTTGGGTTAGAAACAAAACGCTGCTTGCCCACTGATATCTGTCAATGGAATAGTGTGACGGAAGACTGGAGACTGTGGACTGGAGACTGAAGACTGGAGACTGGATACTGCTTGTTTGACTGGTTGCGAGCGATAGGGACCTGGTTGGAAGCGTACGTTATCAGCGTGCCGATCTACATCGCTGCGCCCGCGATGGTTTTGATTGGGGCGCTCGATTCGTCCCTCCTGTCGCTGCCCGAGATAAACGATTACCTGGTCGTAGGTCGCTGCTACAAATACCCGAGTGCCGTTTTTTATTTTCCGTTATTTGCAGCCGGAGGATCCGTGCTCGGCTGTTGGCTGCTCTATTCGATTATGCAGCGCGGTGGGCAGTCGGTCTTGCGAAAGCGTTTCAAGCCGGAAAGTATTCTGCGTGTTGAGCGAGCTTATGCGCGTTTTGGTTTTCTGGCCATCGCTGTGCCGGCCATTCTGCCGCCGCCTTTGCCTTTCAAGATCTTCGTGGCCACGGCCGGGACACTCGAGTACCCGCGTTGGAAATTCCTGCTCACAATAATGCTGGCCCGATCGTTTCGTTATTATGTTGAAGGCATTCTGGCAGTCTTCTACGGAAGGCGTGTGCTGTTATTCTTGAAGGACAACGGTTTGGTCATGCTGAGTATAGTGGCGGCAGCGCTAATCGTAATCGTTATCGTTCACATTCTTATCAACCGGCGCAGGGCGAAAGCCAAACCGTCAACGATATCCAATTAGCCTGGGCGCTTCAGCGCTTTTCTCATCTTTGTTAACTAGAAGGCACTCATAATTTGACTTTGCAGACCAACACCACATCGCAGGCACTGGCACGTTTATCGGAATACTTTATCGCCCTCGGCCCGTTGGGCCTGTTCACGGTAGCTCTGCTTGACTCCACCTTCGTTCCGTTGCCCAGCAGCGTTGACGCGCTGATGATCCTGCTGACAACGGCAAATCCGCGATGGATGGTCGCGTATGCCGCAATTGCCACCGCCGGTTCGACCATCGGCTGTGTAATTCTTTACTCCGTCTCGAAGCGCGCCGGCAGTCGCGCTTTGCGAAGGTTCTCACCTGCGAAACAGAAACGCGTGAAGGAGTTGATCGATCGTTACGATGTGCTTTCGGTCTTAGTCGCTTCGCTGATGCCGCCGCCATTTCCGTTTAAATTGTTTGTGGTAACCGCTGGCGTGTTCCGTTTCAGTCTACCTCGCTTCACGTTGGCGATCGTTGGGGGACGGATGTTTCGGTTCCTGCTGGAAGGTTACCTGGCTATTCGCTACGGGGCGCAGGCGAAGCAGGCGATAGCTAAGTATTATCCGTGGATTGGTCTGGGGCTCGCCGCTGCTTTGATCGCGTTTTTCGTCGTGCGAAATTTGCGCAAACGGAAGTCTCGAAATTCCGGTGTGGGAAGTTTAGAGGCCGGGAACTAGCGGCAAAGACGGCAACTCGGGCGCTTCCGGTGATTCGATTATTTGCATTTGGAAATCTCGTGCAGCAGCCAGGTCTGTGATTCCGTGCTCGGCCAGGCGATCCAGCAGATGCAGAAAGATTTCCGCGGTGGCGCGCGCGTCGCTGCCGGCACGATGACGAGCGTGAATGGGTATCGAGAAGTGGTCGGCAACAGTGTCCAGGCGATAGTTGGTAAGGCCGGGAATGGCGCGACGTGAAAGCGTGACGGTGCAGAGATGGGCATTAATCATCCGCTGGCCGGGGTAGACGCGGGCAATCTCATGATTCAGGAAGTTGGTATCAAACGGCGCGTTATGCGCTATTAGCACGGCGTCTTCAACAAACTCGAGCCAGCGCGGCGCGACCTCCGCGAAGAGAGGCGCTTGCTTTACCATTTCGTTGGAAATGCCGGTTAGGTTCATTACGAAGCGAGGAATGGCGATCTCCGGATTCACGAGCGTCATAAACTTGTCGACGATCTGCCGCCCGCGAATTTTATAAGCGCCCAACTCTATGATCCGATTTGGTGGCAACTTGGCACCGGTGGCCTCGACATCAACAACGACGAAATCGAGCTCGTTCAGTAAACGTGATTCGCAGTCGTTCACTTGCAATTCCACGGTAGTGCCGTCGATGATTCGGAATCGCCGGTCATCCTTTACCAGGTCGCTAACGAGTAACCCCGCCAACTCTTCATCGATGTGGGATACTTTGAAAACTGCGTCCACGATCTCTGAAGCGTTCGCGCGGCCGCCGGAGACGAGCAACAGGTCGATAGTTTCCTGGACAAGCGTTGAATCAGAAACGAGGTTCGAGTAGGGCGGCATGGGTGGCGATTGTATCAGACGCTGACCTTTGTGAGGGAACTTCGAATTGCGTGCTGAAGATGTAATTCAAAAGTTTAGAGACACGGGAGCTTTGCTGGAGGGACACTTCATTCTCACCAGCGGTTTACATAGCACCGTCTACTTGCAGTGTGCGCTTGTACTTCAACACGCGCGCGAAGCCGAAAGCTTTGGACGTGCTATTGCGGAAAATTTCAAAGACAAAAACGTTCAGGTGGTTGCCGCTCCGGCAATTGGGGGACTGGTGATTGGCCACGAGGTGGCGCGCGCTCTTGACGCTCGTTTCATCTGGACTGAGCGAGAAAACGGCAAGATGACTTTGCGACGCGGATTTTCAGTGTCGCCAGGCGAACGCGTGTTGGTTGTTGAAGACGTGGTGACAACTGGAGGTTCCACCCGGGAAACAGTCGAGACATTACGAGCTAACGGCGCTGACGTAATTGCTGCAGCTTCAATCATCGATCGGTCGTCAGGAAAGGCCGAGGTAGGAGCGCCGCGAGTGGCGCTTGCGACGCTGGATGTTCCTTCCGTAGAACCATCCAAGTGCGAGGCATGCGCTCGTGGCGAGGTGGCTGTAAAACCCGGCAGCCGGAAGGCGGAGTAGCCGGAGGCAGGAGCAGGAGGCAGGAGCAGGAGGCAGGAAGTAGAGATCCCAAGGCTCAAAGCACAGAGTACGAAGAACGAACAACAAAGTACGAAGAACAAAGCCACTGACTACGGACGACTGACAACTGACCCGCCGGATAATGAACTTCAAGCTTACACTTCAATACGACGGCACAGACTTTCATGGTTGGCAAAGGCAAGGGGATCTGCGCACCGTGCAGGGCGAGTTAACAACTGCGCTCTCGCTCATCGATGGTCGAGAGGTTGTAGTCCATGGTTCAGGAAGGACCGATGCCGGCGTTCACGCCGAAGGCCAGGTTGCGAGCGTTCAACTGCAAAAGGAGATATCTCCGAACAAGCTTCGGGCTGCGATTAACGGCAACGTCGGAAAAGATCTGCGTGCGATTGAGGTGGAACAGGTCCAGGATGATTTCCACGCACGATATTCAGCGGTCGAAAAGACTTACCTGTATCGGGTCATCAATGGGCCGGTGATATCGCCCTTCTGGGTGCGCTACGCCGGACATGAAGGTCGGTTCCTTGACCTCGAAGCCATGAGCCGCGCTGCGAAGCTGTTTCCAGGCGAGCACGAATGGACCGCCTTCTCGTCAGCTCAATCAGATACCGAAACGAAGACCCGCACGGTTACGCGTCTCGAAATCACAGAGCGTATGGAGGAGCGCGCTCACTCGCGGATGCTGGAAATAACAGTCAGCGCCAACGGTTTTCTGCGCTACATGGTGAGATCGATTGCCGGCACTCTGCTGGCAGTCGGTCGTAGCGAGATGGACGAAGCGCTTGTGCAGCGTGCAATAGAGGAAGGCGAGCGTTCGCTGGTTGCGGCAACTGCGCCGGCCTGTGGCCTCACGCTGCTCTCGGTGCGATACGAGTAGCTCGCACTTGATTCCTTTTTAGTTGAGAAACGTTGACATGACCTATCGCAAAAGCAAGAATGAGCACCGTCAGCAACATCTGGTTGGAACGTCGAGTCTCAGAAACTTGAAACATGCTCTCTGATTTTTCCGGACTGGTAAAAGCGGGTTCGCGCGAAGAGCGCTTGCTCAGTTCCATCAAATGGGACCGCTTGCCACGGCACGTTGCGATCATCATGGACGGCAACGGCCGCTGGGCTGCACAGCGTAGCCAGCCGCGTATCGCAGGGCATCGCGCAGGCGTAGAGGCCGTGCGGGCAGCCGTCGATACGGGAGCGCGCCTGGGTTTGGGTGCGTTAACCCTATACGCGTTTTCCACTGAGAACTGGAAACGTCCGCGATACGAAATTGACGCACTCATGCGTATGTTGCGTCGTTACCTTCGTCTGGAACTCGACGAAATCGACAAGCAAAACATTCGTTTCCAAACCATTGGCCGCACCGGCGCCCTGGCGAAAAATGTTCGCAGTGAGATCGAGAAAGCCACGGATCGCACCGCCAAGAATACTGGCATGACCTTAGCTGTGGCGTTGAACTACGGAGGGCGTGCGGAGATTATCGACGCGTGTCGTGCCGCTGTTCGCCGTTTGATTGATGAAGGAAACGAGCCTGACGAGTTGACAGAAGAACGTATCGCAAACGAGCTTTACACACGGACCATGCCGGATTTGGATCTGCTGGTTCGCACCAGCGGCGAGTTGCGCATTTCAAACTTCCTGCTCTGGCAAGCAGCGTATAGCGAGATTTATGTAACTGAAACTCTCTGGCCAGACTTTCGGCGGGTGCATTTGCTGGATGCCATCGTCGATTACCAACGTCGCGATAGAAGGTTTGGCGGATTGAAGCTTGTTGCCAATGAATAGCGTGCAAAAAGCAATCAGCAGACAGCGAACAGTAAACAGCAAATCCAAAGATTGAAGATCAAAGAACTAAGATCAAAGCTCCAAAGTTCGAACGACTGAATGTCTCGCATCATCACCGCCGTTGTCGTCCTTCCTTTCCTAATCGCATCCATCCTGATTTCCTGGCTGCAGCCGCTCTTTGTTTTACTTGCCGCGGCCGCGATGATCCTTGGGCTTTACGAGTTTTATCTGCTCGCTAGAAAGAAAGATATTAAGCCCGATATCGTTGCCGGCTACCTGGGTGGAGCGGCGCTGTTCACGATCTTCTATTTCGCGACTCCTAATCCGATGCAGGAGCGGCTCGATTTGGCGACCATCGTTCTGGTCGTTCTGATCCTGACAATTGGCACCTTGATCGCGGCAACTCTTAGAGGTGCACCCTTCGACAAGATGATCACCGCGTCGGGGGTCACAATCCTCGGCGTGCTTTATGTAGTCTTGCTTGGAGGGCATCTGGTTGCGCTTCGGAACGGATTTCCGCAAGGTCTCTCGGCTGACCTGTTGTCGTTTTTCTTCCTGGTTTTGATGGGAGCGGACATCGGTGCTTACTACGTGGGCCGCGCGTTTGGGAAACACAAACTCGCTCCCAAGATTAGTCCGGGCAAAACATGGGAAGGCGTCGTTGGTGGCATTGCGGCCGCGCTGGCCCTGGCGGCGGTCGCGCATTTTTGGTTTTTCCGAGAACTGCCGTTGAAGTGGGCCCTGCCACTTGCCGCCGTCATGACGATTCTCGGAATCCTTGGCGACTTGACTGAAAGCGCCCTAAAACGAGGAGCGGGCGCCAAGGACGCGGCGAAGATATTGCCGGGCCACGGCGGCATACTCGATCGTTTAGATAGCTTGCTCTTCAACGCGCCGCTCCTCTACTATTTTGCTCACTTCTATTTTGGTGTCCGCTTGTTCAGCTAATGTCTACGAAGAAGATAGTCATCATTATTGTCAGCATTGTGCTTGCGGTGGGCTTAGTCATCGCAATCTTTGTCGGCGCCATTGTTGGTATAACGCTTTACTCCATTGGCCGCAGCGAAGCGGCGGAGACTGCTAAGACTTACCTGCGGACTAATGAAGTTTTGAAACAGGACATCGGCGAGATCAAAGACTTCGGCAGTTTTGTTACCGGGAATGTCAGTGTCAATAACAATGACGGAAACGCCACGATCAATATCAAAGTCATTGGTGAGCGAAAAACCGTCAACGCCAGCGTAGATCTTATTTACCGAAGTGGACGTCCCTGGCGTGTAGTTGCTGCCTCCTACCGGAATGAGGAGGGCAAAACGATAGACCTACTCAACCCCTACGACGTTCGCAATCGAGTGTTCAAATTAGCGGCTTGATATGAGTGCTACACGAAGTTCGAAAGGGATAGCAATACTCGGCTCAACGGGCTCGATTGGTACCAACACTTTGCGTGTTGTCGAGTCGTTGGGCACGGAGCGTTTTCGTGTCGTCGCTTTGGGGGCTGGGCACAACGTTACAACCTTGGCCGATCAGATTGCGAAGCACTTGCCGGAACTTGTTTCCGTCGACACTGACGAGGCCGCGCACGATCTGCGCGGTCAGCTGTTCGAAAGAAACGTTGATCTTCCGCGGATCATCATCGGTGAAGCCGGGCTGATCGAAGTCGCCACGCATCAGCAGGCAGATTGCGTCGTTTCCGCTACAGTCGGCGCCGTCGGTTTTGTTCCTACGCTTCGCGCGCTCGAGGCAGGGAAGCGTGTCGCCCTTGCGAACAAGGAAACGCTGGTGATGGCGGGGGAACTGATGACGCTCGCGGCCCGTGCGTCGGGCGCCGAGTTGCTACCGGTTGACTCAGAGCACAACGCCTTGCATCAGTGTCTGCGTGGAGAGAAACATTCTGAGGTCCGCCGAATCGTTCTTACCGCCTCAGGTGGGCCCTTTCGCACCAAGACAAAAGCAGAGATGCAGGAATCGACAGTATCTGAAGCTCTGCGCCATCCCACCTGGAGCATGGGCGCAAAGATTACAATCGACTCCGCAACTCTGATGAACAAAGGCCTCGAGGTAATTGAAGCGCACTGGCTATTCGGGTTTTCCGCTGAACAGATCGGAATCGTAGTTCACCCTGAATCGGTAGTGCACTCAATGGTTGAGTTAGTTGACGGTTCCGTTATCGCGCAGATGGGCGTCACGGATATGCGGCACGCCATCCAATACGCGCTGACTTACCCCGAGCGTCATGCCTGCGAGTTGCCCCCGCTCGATTTGACTGCCCTGTCGGCCCTTCATTTCGAACCGCCTGATCTTGAACGGTTCCCCTGCATTACGCTGGCGTATCGGGCCCTTCGGGAGGGAGGCACCTTGCCTGCGGCGATGAACGCAGCCAATGAGGAGGCCGTGCAAGCATTTATCGATGAACGGATCTGCTTGACTGACATTCCCCGTGTCATCGAAGCAGTGATGGACAGTCATGATATTCAGCCTGCTACCGACTTGAATACAATCCTCAATGCCGACCGCTCCGCCCGTCTTTCCGCATCTTTGGAAATACAAAAAGTGGCCAATCCCGACCGGCTATTGGCTGAACGCGCAGTTTGAATAGGGAGTTTCGGCGTACACCGTTCATATTGCCGTTTAGTTAATAAGCGAACTCAAGCTCGTCTCTACACTCAAAGTAGTGGCCGAAATTGCAGTTTGACGCGCTCTTACCTGCCGCGTAAACTCGAATACAGCTACATGTTCGAGGTTGCTGAGTCCAAGGTTTGAGAGGCGACTTCGTTGTGTTTGCCTAGTTTAAGGGAAAGAGACCCAGTTAATGAACTATCTATTATATCCCGCGGCATTCATATTTATTCTTGGATCGGCAGTTGTCATACATGAGTTTGGCCACTTCCTGGTTGCCAAGCTCTTTAAGATTCGAGTCGAGACTTTCTCGGTGGGCTTTGGGCCGCGACTCTTCGGGTATAAGTGGGGCCACACTGATTACAGGCTGTCGGCGATACCGCTGGGTGGCTACGTCAAGCTGGGTGGAGATGAATCAAACGCTCCGATTGAGGGAGCAGGTGCGACCGACATTCCACCCGAGGAACAGTTCAATCTGCGTCCGCGCTGGCAACGAATTTTAGTGGCTCTGGCCGGACCGGTAATGAACATCATCACGGCCCTGGCGATTCCTTTTGCCGGCGCGCTGATGTATGGAGTTCCTGCTGCGCCGGCGCCCATCGTCAGCAGCATCGCCGGTAATGGAGCCGCCGCAGCTGCGGGGTTGCAGCGCGGAGATAGGATCGTCTCGTTCAACGGAATTGAGAATCCGAAGTGGGACACTATTCGCGGCGATGCGCTGCTGTCGCCTGGTCAACCCTTGCCCGTTGTCGTGGATCGCAACGGCCAACGCATTCCGTTGACAATTACGCCGACGCCGCACGTTGAAGATGGTGAGACCGCCGGGTTTCTCGATTTCGTCCCGGACTACGGCGATCTGCCGGTGATTGTTCGAGAGGTTGAGGCCAACACGCCGGCAGCCGAAGCCGGCCTGCAGCCAGACGATCGAATCGTGGCCGTTTCAGGTCAACCGGTTCGCAGTGCCGAGCAGGTGACTCAGTTCATTCGCGATCATAAAGGTCAGTTGATAACCCTAACCGTCGATCGCAATGGCCAACGCGTAGACATCACAGCAACGTCTCGGAAACTAGCTGATGGACGAGAGCGGCTTGGTTTTCGTCCCGACGAAGAGATCCCGCTGCATAAAGTAGGAATGGCCGCGGCCGGTACATATGCGGTTAACAGCAACCTGGAAATTCTGCGATTGACAGGCAAGGCTTTGGGACAATTCTTCACGGGCCAAAGGTCGGCGCGCAACACGCTTTCTGGTCCGGTCGGAATTTACAAAGCTGCCGGTTCAGCCGTTGAGAGATTTGGGTGGGGAGGATTTTTCACTACCCTGGCTTTCCTGAGTCTGAATCTTGGCGTCTTCAATTTGTTGCCGATTCCGGTGTTGGACGGCGGGGCGATCTTCCTGCTCCTGATTGAAGGCGCGCTGGCGATTGTCGGACTTAAGTTGTCGATGCGTATTCGTGAGCGAATTCAGCAGGTCGGCTTTGTGATGGTGATTCTGCTGATGGTCTTCGTCATCACAAACGATATTTTGAAGCAGGCTTCAATCTGGCGCGGCGGCGATAGTCCGCCGCCGGCAGCCGCGACCCCGGCGAAATAAGCGTGAGGAAAACTCAAGTAGTTCAGAGTTCAACCTTTAGGTTGCCAATTGTGAAAAGACGCAAGCTAAAGCTTGAACTCTGAACTGCCTGAATGGCATTTTATGCGAAACTCGAAAGCAGTTCAGATTAAGAACGTACAGATAGGCGGTGGCGCGCCGGTCGTGGTGCAGTCCATGACCAAGACTGACACTGCCGACGTCGGCGCAACCGTGGCGCAGATTGAAGAGATGGTCCGCGCCGGCTGTGAGATTGTGCGTTTGGCGGTGCCTGACAACGACGCAGCCGAGGCGTTGAAAGAGATTCGGAAGCGAGTGCCCGATGTTCCGCTGGTTGCTGACATCCATTTCCACTATAAGCTGGCCCTGTTGGCCCTTGAGGCGGGAATCGACAAGCTTCGTCTCAATCCCGGAAACATTGGTAAGCACGAGCGCGTGCGTGAGGTTGTCCGCGCGGCCCAGGCGCAGAAGGTGCCGATTCGTATCGGCGTGAACGGCGGTTCGCTGGAAAAAGATCTGTTGAAAAAGTATGGAACGGCCACTCCGGAAGCGATGGTCGAGTCTGCACTGCGCCACATTCAGATTCTCGAGGATCTGGATTTCACTGACACGATCATTTCGTTGAAGGCTTCCGACGTTCACCGCACGGTCGCCGCCTATCGGCTGCTGGCCGAGAAAGTTGACTACCCATTTCACCTCGGCGTGACTGAGGCAGGCACAGCTTTTGGCGGCACCATCAAGTCATCAATCGGTCTGGGCATTCTCCTTCACGAGGGCATAGGCGACACGATTCGGGTTTCACTGGCAGCGGAGCCGCAGGAAGAAGTAAGAGTTGCGTGGGAGATTGTGAAGTCTCTGGGCCTACGCACGCGTGGCGTTACGGTTGTCGCTTGCCCGACGTGTGGACGCCTGGACGTCGATAATTTTGTGGAGATTGTAACTGAGATCGAACGCCGCCTGGCTCATGTCGAGGAGCCGCTCCACCTTTCCATAATGGGATGCGCAGTGAACGGACCGGGCGAAGCTCACGATTCGCAATTGGGCGTTACTTTCGGCCGCGGCGTGGGGATGATTTTTAAGGACGGTGTGCCGATGCGGAAAGTTGCAGGCGAAGACATCGTGGAAGCGTTTGTGATGGAAACGGAAAAACTCCTCGCTGAGATTTCTGCAAAAAAGATAACTGTTCAGCCGGAGCTTGTAAGTATCAGCTAGAAAATAAACACTTGCGAAAATTGAAGGCTGCACGAGTTGAGTAACCGGGCAGCCTTTTCCCTTTCTGGCAGGGCCCAATGAATCAGGCCACTTGCAACTCTCGGACGTGAGTTATGTCACGGCGGCTAACCGGCCGGACCTGCGCGGCTTCCACTGTCGCAACCGCCGCCGTGTGACCGTCAAGCGTTACGAATTCCACCTCGTAAGCCTTTCCGTCCTGATAGACGTGAACCACCGTACCAACATCTCCCGGTTCGAGTCCTTCGCCGGGCAGTGGTGTGTTCAAAACAATGCGGTCGTGTTCTTTGATCATGCCTTCCAATCTACTCGTAATGATACTTGCACGCAGCAATGATGAGCTGGTCTTCAGTGACCTTATAGACCAGTCGATGCTCATCTGTGATCCGGCGTGACCAGTACCCTGAGAGTTCGCGTTTAAGTGGTTCTGGTTTGCCGATGCCGGCGAATGGATTTCTGGCAGTCTCGGTAATGAGACGCTTTAGGCGTTCGAAGGTCTTCTTATCTCCCAGGGCCCACTCGTTTGTATTGATCAAACGCCGATTGGTGGAAGGCAATCGTCCTCATTGAAACGGTTCTTGATCAGGAGTAACTAGATTGCGGTTCTGCTCGACATCAGCAACTGCCTCGAGCAATCGGGAGCGGTTCGAGGGTGAGCGGAGGAGGTAAGCTGTCTCGTCACGCTCATAAACAACGATCTCAATTTCCTTGTGCTTGAAAGATGCCTTCAGTCCTTCCAGAAAATCTTCGTTTAGATCGTCTGCGTTCAGTTGATAAATAGTTTCCATAACCCCTCCCTCTGCACCACGGACTATAACTCACTTTGAGGCGGCACCTTCAACTATGGCGATCTCCTCAGGCGTGAGGTCGTAGAGCTCGTAGACCAGGTTGTCGATCTGCCGGTCGAGACTTGCACACTTGTTTTCGTAGAAAGTCTTGTCTCGTTCCGTCTGCGCTTCAGCTAATTGCTTCTTGGCACCGAGCATTTGAGTGACGACCTGTACGATTCGGTTGTGTTTGTCGTTATCTTCGGCCGATCTTATCCGGTAGATCGGAAGTTGCTTCAAATAAGTTCCCTTAATCTTAGGGAATGTCCGCCGCTGATCGTAAAAGTGATCTAGCCAATACTTACGAAGCAACCTGCTGTTCAGTATTCCCAGGACAAAGAGTGGCGAGTAATGAGGATCGAATATATTGATCATGAACATTGTGTTGAGACACTGGTAGCCTCGGCGGTCGATTGCAAAGTCAGGGTACCGTCCGATCTGACGAGTTAAGAGCTTATTCTTCGCGTTTTGTTTGTCCGCATCCCAGCAACCACCACTTCTTGCAATCTCGTCATTGAGGCATGCGAGATGGGTCCACTCCACATCGTATCTCGTGACATTCTTACCCGTATAACACGCTGTATGAGTTCGGGGTATCCGTGCTTCATTCGAAACTCTGATTACGTCTTGAGTGTATTTCTCGCGGTCACGGAGTTGTTTGCCAAAATTCACGTAGGCTATGTCCACGAGTCGCGCACTCTTCGATACTATGCTTTGCCACTGTGACGATTCTTGTGTGCTTCCTGCTCCGGTAAACAACACGTGCGGGTTCGCGAGGGCAGTTGCGATTACAATCTGCTTTCGACCGGTCTCACGCAACTTATTGTCGTCGGGAATACAATGGACAATAGGAAACGTGTCTGTTGCCGAGGCTTTCGCTCCCGCTTCAGCGACAAAGATTGCATTGTCTACGCTTATTCCTTTGAACACTCCTCCATCTATCACAACGAGTTCTTCTATTGATGCTTCTTCAAGGAGGAAGCGCCGGAGGTTTGAAAGATAATTGTTAGTCAGATAGTTAGCCGGAGTAATCATGCTGCAGCGCCCGCCAGCCCTCGTGAGGAGAATTCCCCTCTCAATGAATAAGTGGTAGGTGTCGAGTTTGTATGACGCGACCTTATACTTCCGCCGGAAGTACCGAAGTTGTGTGTCGTCTCTAAATTCATCTTGAAGCAACACGTAAGGAGGATTTCCGACGATTGCGTCAAAGCCCTCACGCTTCATCACCTCGGGAAATGCGTCCTCAAAATTCATTGGGTTGAGTTTGCGTTCGTCTCCAGAATCAAACAACTTACCTTCGAGAATGTCCCAGCCAATCAGCGAATTTCCGCACACAATGCGCTCGCTAAGTGAAGGTAAGAGCGCCTGACGCAACGCCATCTGGTGAGCAGAGGCCGTGGTCTCATCTTCGAGAAGTTTCAAATAGAGTGAAAGCTGCGCCACTTCGACTGCCTGGGGATCGATATCCACGCCGTAGATGTTGTTAAGCAGGATGTCGCGTCTTTGGAGCAAGGAAAGGCGCAACGCTCCTTTCTCCGTTGGCAGGCATCCCGCCTTACGCCCTTCGTTTTGCGTGCGTTTGTTTCTGTTGTAGTAGGCAGTGTGATACCGCAACAACGTGTCATAGACTCCCAGAAGAAATGACCCGCTGCCGCAGGCAATGTCCGCGAAGCGCAGCTGCCGGATCTCTTCCGGCGTTTTAGCTTCGATGAGCTTGCCGACGGTGTTATCGACGATGTAACAAACGATGTATTCTGGCGTGTAGTAGACGCCGCCCGCTTTCCTAACTTCCGGCTTTTCTTCGACGCGTGCCTGCTTGGCCGTGGCGACGATGACCTTGCCCAGAAAACGCTCGTAGATGCTGCCAAGAATATGAATGGGAATTGCGTTGAAGTCGTAAGGAGAGTTGGTGTGCGAAAGGTTCTGGCTGATCTTGTCAAAAGTTCTCCCGTCAGCCATGAAGCCTGGGCTATCCAGGAGGTTGTGCTCTTTGAATATGATTCCGTTGTAGACCCGATCAAGACTTCGCGAGGTGGCTACAAAATTCTCCCACGCATTGCCACGCCTGTGCAGATTTTCAATCAACGGTTCAGTTTCAATCAGCTTGTCTTCTAGAAAGCGCATGAAGACCAGCCGGTCAAGAGTGCGCTGCGTAACTTCAGTTAACGCCTCGCTGTCCAGCTCCGGATTCTTTCTCTTGAAGGCCCGCGCCAGCTCCTCTCGATACTCGTCGAGCTCTTTGAGAAACGCTTCGTCGATGTCCTGATGCTCGTCTTTAGCGACACCGCGCAAGGCTCGCTTGCGCGAGGGTTTGGGCAGTCCTTTGGCAAAATTCTCAATCGATCCCTCAAGCACCGATTCGCGGGAGAATAAGTAGTAGATGGTGCGGAACTTCTGCTCGTCTGAATAATCAGTGTAGTGATATTTGAGAACGGCATGCCCGATGGCAGTTCTAATGTCGGGCTTGTAGCGGCAGTCGAGTACCCGCAGCTCTTCGAAGTCTGTCAGCACCGCTATGGGCGTGTGACTGTTCCAGCCGTAGCGAATTGTTTGAAAATAAAAGTCGGGATTGTCTATCCCCGCGTGCGGTTTCTTGGCTTCGACGTAAAAGCGCACATCACGAAAGTTGGGCGATAGGAAAGCATAATCAGCGCGTTTGCGCCATTCATTGGTAGCCACACCGCGCTCGACCTTGACCTCTTGCTTGTAGGGATCGGTTTGATTCTCGTGAGCAACGTCCCACCCCAGAGCTATCCAAAACTTGTCAATGAAATCAAGGCGGGACTGGGCCTCGAAATATCCTGGCGAAAGATAGCGTTCTTCGTTCTGGCTGAAGATGGATACGAGTTCTTTTACACGCTCGAAGGCGTCTGAGAAGTTCTGAGGAATCATCCGGGTGACTATACCAAAGCACGGTTGTTTTGAGCGATGCGGCTGACAGACGACACTTCAAGAGCGAACCACAAGAGCCTGAGCCAGCAGACGAAAGCAGGCGTCGCACCCCAGCCTGCGAAGGGAGCCTGTCGGAAACTAGAAGTGCCTCGTTCACGAGGCCAGCCCGTAGGGCAAATAGGCCAGCCGTTTTACGGCTGGATAGATCGCGCACCGGTTGCTCTCTAGGCCGTTTCAACGGCCTTGCGAATTCGCTCTGCTGCCGCGATTGAAAAAGGCCGCTGAAGCGGCCTGAGAAAACTAAGCGCAGAGTGAACCAGCCGTAAACGGCTGGCCTAACAGCCCTGCGGGCTGGCCGCCTGAAGACGGCATACCGGGCAGCTTTTTTTGCGGTTGGGATCGAGTGTTACGAATCGCCTTTCTCTAATGCGTCCTCTGTGTTCTCTGTGACTCTGTGGTAAGTGCCTTGCTCATACCAGTTCAACACAGAGTCACAGAGAACACGGAGATTGCACAGAGAAGAAGTTCTACTACTTAATCAGGAAACGTCTTTTCGGCGGCAGGGTAGCAGCAGACGCCGCGGCCATCGTGAGAAACAGGGCGTCGGTCGATGCCTTGCGGTTGATGTTTACTACGAGTTGTTCCCGCATCTCTTCAATCTGCGATATCCAACGAGCGGGACGCCGGCTGTCGAGTTGTTGGGCAATCTTCCTGAGTTGAGGCAGCAGGTCCGCGTTTACAACGCCTTCTTCCGAAGCACCGAGCGACAGCATCCACGCATCGCGAATCAGCGTCTCCAGAACGTCCAAGCGGGTTTCAAACTCCTCTTTGTAGCGCGCTTCATTTAGCTCTTCGGATGAGCGCAAGAGTTGGGTGCGTTCGTCGCGACCGGCAAGCGCTTCCAGAACCTTGAGCATCGCCTGCCGCTGCTCGGCAAACTCCTCCAAGTCCTGTTCGACTGCTCGACCCAAACTTCCGCGGGCCACTCGCGCACGCAAACGCGCCTCAGCTGCGTCCGCTTTTTCGTTTTGTTTCAAATGAGTCTCAATCTCTTCAGCCGCGAGTGGCGCAAATCGAATCATTTGACAGCGCGAGCGAATGGTAGGCAAAAGCATTGCCGGACGGGAGGTAATCAAGACGATGTAAGAAGTGTGTGGCGGTTCTTCCAAGACTTTCAGAAGGGCATTCGCTGATGAATCGTTGAGTTTGTCGGCGTCGTCGACCAGGAAGACGCGGGCCTTACCTTCATAGGGTCGAAAATTTGCCTCGCGTTCAATCTGGCGCATCTGATCCACGAGCAACAAACGCTTCGGAGCCACCACCATTCCCACGTCCGGGTGGTCTGTCCAGATAATCCCTTTCCAATCGTCTGACTCGCTGCTCTGCGGATAATTGACCTTAGCGATTCGCACGCACGAAGGGCACTGGCCGCAACCCTCGGCGCCCTGCGGTGAACGACAGTTGAGCGCTTTTGCGATTTCGAGAGCAAAGAGTTTCTTGCCAATGCCTTCTTCACCGGTAAAAAGGAGAGCTCCCGGCAAACGACGCGCCTGCAGCATCCGCCTGAGGAGCTGTTTTACTAGTTGATTACCAGCTAGTTGATCGAACATTGGTTACCGCCCCGGGTTGCAAGGTTCACCTTAGGAAGTAACGTTAATGTCGATGTGTGCCTTAAGTTGCTCACGATGTAGTGAAATAAAGCTATCAAAATCAACTCCATTACTCCATAGGAATTCAAAATGTCGTCTCAATTGAGTGTAACAACTCACAGCCTTATCGAGCGTGACATTTCTTACTCGGAAGGCAACAAACTGATTTTCGAGGCGTTCGTTGACTTGGCCCAGATGATAAGGGTCGTACATCATCTCTTTTTCGCTAAAGAACAAGGAACAATAGACCTCATTAGTAAAGCGGACTTCAAAGTGCGGATACTTATTTCTTAACTGTCTTACAACCATTAGGTTCAACTTGGGGTCTACCTCAGTGTCAACCATGTTGAGACTGTTTCTAACCTGTTTTGATTCACAGAAAGGATTGGTTAGTAGTAGTTTGAAAGAACATCCTTCATTTAATCTGGTCCTCACATGATCCCAATGCCGGTGAACTGAAGGATCAATGTACGACGCTCCAGTACTGCCAGAAAGGCAAAAGCTGGCACCACTCATTATTATCTTGGCGGTATCAATGTTTCGTTGGCTTTTCTCAATGCCATCCTGCATATTGTACAAATTCGCGATACCTGACTTGTCAAACTTCACCGCAAACTCATACTCTTTCCCAATAAGTTCTTTTAACCAAGAATTAAATTGAGAAGACTCCAAATGCTTCAAAGCTAGAAACATCGCCAAACATGAAAGCGCCGTAAAACAAAAAGCGGCCCACTTGTGTTCTTCAGCGAAATACGTTAACAACCCTGTGGTTAGAATAAACAACGAAATCTCAATTAGGAGTTTCCCTTTTAAGAGAGCGTTAACCATGTCGTGAGGCCTCCTCGAGGGAATCAAAGTAGAACGTGCTTGAGCATGTAGTGCTTACTACCTCTGCAATTTTCCGTTCTGAGAGTCTGTAAATCAACGACGTTGTTTTGTATTTCGGTCCTTGCAAAACCAAGGAAATGACGGGGAATCCAGCGAATGGAGCAGTTCGATGAATAACGTCGCCCCCAAGGAAATAGCTTATCGGACTGCGGAATATCTCACGCCTTTGTAAGATCAAATTACTCATACCAAGATAGGCCAGTTTATGTTGAGATTCATCGAGCACATCTGCATAGGAGAAGTAGGTTGATCCTCGGGTTTCGTCGCACCTTTCATATACATCGTTGATTAGTTCTCCCTTAACTATTTTAGATACGAGATAGCCACAATGATCATGAAGATCATTTTCGATTTCGTTTACTGGTTTCCGCCAAATATGGAGCCGAAGAGCCCAGGCCGGAATCCTATCTACTAACGTAAGCTTCACAAATCCATTCGGATGGTCATAGGAAGATTTGCAGACGTCATTGAGGTGAGTGATCTTGCTCTTCGCGGTAGCCAAGCACGAATTCAGTAATTTTTCTGTGTTTACGCCATTAATGAATTCCTTGAGATCTTCCTCGCTTGATCGCTTGGAGACTAACTTGTCAATATCCAAACAAATCTTTTCAATGAGCCAACTTTTGTCATCGGGCATTTGTGTGGTCTTTGTTGTCTTGGCTCTGAAATGCTCGTCGTAACTACCGGCGATTCTTGTTGGACAGGCTACACGGAAGGACTAAATGAGCGGGGCGCGTCCATCCAATCAAACTATCCTTGCTGGTAGGCAGCGATTTCTTTTTCTGTTAACGGTGCCGTCTCCATGAGCAACTCCATCTGATGCAGTGCCTTCTTTGAAAGCTTCTTCTTTTTGTTAGTGGCAACAGACTTCAGGAAAGCCTTGGCTCTTCTCACTACTTGTTTGTGCACGTCTTTGGCTGGCTGATTACCATCAAGAATCTCGATCTTCTCACCTTCCGCTGCTTGTCTCTGTATAGCTTGCATGAAGTTCGAATGCACTCGCTCAAGATTGCTTAGATC